>JAIPEX010000019.1 GCA_021736945.1 Halanaerobiales bacterium
TAATACTTATCCTAGAAAGATGTTTGACTTCATGACATCACGGGAGTTATTTCAACATGCTAGAGGGGTTATCTGATCCAATTTGGGCTTATCCAAGATCAAAACATAAAAACCGTGCATTAAACCTTGCAATCTAAAATTTAGCTGAAAATAATTAAATAAATTTGTAAAGATTACCTATTATCTGATAGAATAAACATTAGAGTTATAGTTTTGTAGGAAGAGGAGGAAATATTTTGTTAAAAAATAACAAAATTGACGATACGGCAATAATTTCGGATTCTGTACAACTTGGTGAAAATATAGAAATTGGTCCATATACAATTATTGAAGGTGATGTAGAAATTGGAGATAACACCACGATTGGTGCGAACTGTCATCTTCAGGGATGGACGAAAATAGGTAAAAATAATGTTATAGATAACTATGTTACTATAGGGTTCCCCCCACAGAATATAGAATATGATGGAAGTAAAACATATGTAATAATTGGTGATAATAATAAGATAAGTGAATACGTAACAATCCACAGAGGTACTGCTGAAGGCCGTGGGGAAACGAGGATCGGAGATAATAATACTTTTAAACTTTATTCTCATGTAGCACATGATTGTAATCTGGGTAATAATATTACTCTTGATAATTATGTTAACCTTGCAGGGCACATCACAATATATAATGATGTATACATAGAAAGAATGGTGGGAGTCCACCAGTTTGTTAAAATAGGTAATTTAAGTAGAATAGAAGCTCATTCTAAGTTGATAAAAGACCTACCACCATATATAATTGTAAATGGTCATCCTGCTCAAGTAGTAGGAATAAATGAAGTAGGTTTAAATGATAAGGATATTGATCCTGATGTAAGGGATGAAATTAGGAAAGCATATCATATCCTTTATGAATCAGATCTAAATATAAGTCAAGCTATTGAAAAGTTAGAAAAAGTAAGTAAAAGCTTTAAAGAAATAAAAGATTTTATAAGTTTTCTAAAAAATTCTAATAGGGGAATTTGTAGATAATACAGGGAGGAAATTTTAAAATGGATAAAATAAAAGTTGGTGTAATTGGAGTAGGTAGTATGGGTAAAAACCATGTTCGTTCCTACGCTGCTTTAAAACATGTTTGTGAGTTGGTGGGTATATATGATATTGATCAAGATAAATCTAAGGAAATGGCTAAAAGTTACGGGGTTAAATCTTTTTCTTCTATAAGAGAATTATTAAAAGAAGTAGATGCTGTAAATATTGCCACTCCGACCACTACTCATTATGATATTGCATTAAAAGCAATAGAAGCAGGTAAACATCTATTAATAGAAAAACCAATTACAAATAAAATTGATGAAGCAAACGAAATACTAAAAAGAGCTAAAGAAAATAAAATAATAGTACAGGTTGGTCATATTGAAAGATTTAACCCGGCTATTAAAGCTCTACCAGAGATGTTAAAAGAAGAAGAAATTGTAGCGATCGATGTTCAGCGGATGGGCCCCTATGATCCCAGAATTGATGATACAGATGTTATTCAGGATCTCATGATCCATGATATAGATGTAGTCAGTTCGATTATCGAGACCGATATAAAGCAAGTAAATGCCTTTGCTAGAAAGGTTGCTTCTAAAGAACATATGGATTTTGCTGTAGCTTCATATAAGACAAGTAATGATATAATAGTTACATTAACAGCAAGTCGAGCTACAAATAAAAAGGTTCGTAAAATGTCTATCACTACAGAGAAATCTTTTATAGAACTGGATTATTTAAATAGAAAAATAACAAGAACAAGAAGAGGCAATGGAGAGATTAATAAGAACAAACAAAGAGAATATGAAGAAACATATGAAAATGAAGAAGAACCATTAAAAATGCAGTTAATTCATTTTGTTAACAGCATTGAAAATAAAACAAGACCTATGATTACAGGCCATGACGGCCTAGAGGCTTTAAAATTAATAAAACTAATACAAAGTAAGGTTTATTAGATCTAATATTTGAAAGGAGATTTGTTTTATGATACCTATAGCTAACCCAATAATTGATCAAGAAGAAAAAGAACTAGTAAATGAAGTAATGGATAGTGGCATGTTAATTATGGGAGAATATGTTAAAAAATTCGAGAAAAAATTTGCAAAGTATTCCGAGACAAATTATGGAATAGCTACTTCAAGCGGTACTACTGCTTTGGATGTTGCGGTTAAATCTTTAGAATTAGAAGAGGGAGATAAAGTAATAACAACTCCATTTACTTTTATTGCGAGTAGTAATTCTATTCTTTATTCAAAAGCAGATCCGATTTTTGCTGATGTTAAAGAAGATACCTATAATATTGATCCGGATTCAATTCGGGAACTACTTAAAGAACATCCTAATACTAAAGCTATTTTAATTGTTCATTTATTTGGTTTACCTTGTGATATGGATGAAATAATGGAAATTGCTAACGAACATAACCTGTTATTAATAGAAGATAGTGCTCAAGCCCATGGAGCCACATATGATGGACGTAAAGTGGGTTCTTTTGGTGAGGTTTCAGCTTTTAGTTTCTACCCGACTAAAAATATGACTACCAGTGAAGGTGGAATTGTTTTAACTGATGACCAAGAGATTATGGAAAGAGCCCGTTTATTGGTAAATCACGGTTCACCAAAGAAATATCACCATGATATTTTGGGATATAACTATCGAATGACTAATATTTCGGCGGCAATAGGACTTGTACAATTTAAGAAGTTAGACAAATTTAATGAGCAAAGACAGAAAAACGCCGAAAAATTAACTGATGGATTAAATGATCTTGATTGGCTAGAGACGCCAGTAGTCCCTGATAACAGAGAACATGTATTTCATCAATACACAATTAAAACAGACTACAGAAATGAACTATTAAAATATTTAAAAGAAAATGAAATTGGTTTTGGAATTCATTATCCAATGCCCGCTTATGAACAGAGTTTATATAAAAAATTAGGATATAAAGATACTAGATGTCCAGTAACTGAAAAACTATGTGATCAGGTTGTTTCAATACCTGTTCATCCTGCACTATCAGATGAAGACTTAGATTATATTATTGAAAAGCTAAGAAACTTTAGATAAAAACAATTTTTATGATATTATAGATCAGATTTTGTAACTAAACTTTCAACCAGTCTATTCAAAACTTCTAACTCTCCCAAAGATTATAAAGTTTTATAGGCTGGTTGAAATAATTATGATTGGAGGGCTCCCGTAATAAATGGGGGCTCTTTTCTGCTAAAATAAAAAAGGATTTTAAGTTTTAAAATTGAATTATTATAAACTAAGAGAGTACAAATTAACCAACTAAAAGAGGTGTAAATTAGTAATGGATTTTATGCAGCGATATAAAAAGTGGTTAAAAGATGATTACTTTGATGATGAAACAAAAGAGGAATTGAAAGCAATAGAAGATAATGAAAAAGAAATTGAAGATCGTTTCTATAAAGACCTCGAATTTGGTACTGGTGGGATGAGAAGTAAGATTGGAGCAGGAACCAACCGAATTAATAAATATACAATCAGAAGGGCTACACAAGGTTTTGCAAATTATATAGTTAACTATTATGAAGATAGTGGTAAACAGTCAGGTATAGTAATAGCTTATGATCCCAGACATAAGTCGGCTGAATTTGCCCTTGAAGCTGCTTTAGTTATGGCAGCAAATAATATAAAGACTTATTTGTTTGATAGTTTAAGACCAACTCCAGAATTATCTTTTGCAGTCCGGGAACTAAAAGCATGTGGCGGGATTGTAATAACTGCAAGTCACAACCCACCGGAATATAATGGATATAAGGTATATGGTCCTGATGGCTGTCAGGCTGTACCGGAACGGACTCGCAAAATAATTGCAGAGATTAATGAAATTGATAGTTATTCCATGGTTAAGACAATTGAGAAAAAAGAAGCTAAAGAAAAAGACTTACTTGAATATATAGGTGAGGATATTGATAGTAAATATATAGAAGCAATGTTAGAGAGTTTACCGAAAAAAGAACTAGCGGATAAAAAAGGGGAAGATTTAAATATAGTTTATACTCCCTTACACGGTAGTGCTTATAAACTAACTGAAAGATTATTAGATGAACTAGGGTTCGATAACTTGTCTATTGTAGAAAAACAAGCTGTTTTTGATCCTGGTTTTTCTACAGTGGAAAGTCCTAACCCTGAAGAATATTCTGCTTTTGAGATGGCTTTGAAGTCAGCAAAAGATAAAGATGCTGACTTAATCATGGGAACCGACCCGGATGGAGACCGTATGGGAGCCATTGTAAAAGATGATAATAACAATTATGTGGATTTAAATGGGAATCAGATTGGTATATTAATGGCCGATTTTCTATTAAACAATACAAATGTATCGGATAAAGGAGTTATCATAAAAACAATTGTAACTACAGAATTGATTAAAAAATTAGCTGAAGTCCATAATGTTGAAGTCATGGATGTTTTAACAGGTTTTAAATATATAGGTGAATTAATGACCGAATTTGAAGAAAAAGGTAATAAAGATTTTATCCTTGGCTTTGAAGAAAGTTATGGTTATCTAATAGGAGATTATGCTCGAGATAAAGATGCAGTGATTGCATGCGGCTTAACAGCGCTTATAGCGCTCTATTATAAAGAGCAAGGTAAAACCCTTTATCAGAGATTACAAGAGATATATGAAGAGTATGGCTACTATAAAGAGGATTTAGTAGCAATAAGGAGAGAAGGTAAAGAAGGTCAGGAAAAAATTAAGGGAACAATTACGGAATTAAGAGAAAATGGAGTTAAGGAAATTGCGGATCGAGAAGTCGAATTATGGAGAGACTTTAAAACAGGTAAAGAATATGACTTAAAAGACGATAAAGAAAAGGAAATAAACTTACCTGTGTCAAATGTCTTACAATACTTATTAAAAGATGAAAGTTTAATAACAATTAGACCTTCTGGAACTGAACCGAAATTAAAAGTATATTTTGCAGTTAAAGATGAAACAGATAAAACAGCCCGGGAAAAATTAAATGAAATTAAAGACAAATTTTCTCAAAGGGTTGAAGAGATAATAGATAATATATAGGATTTAATATAAAAAGAGGAGGGTTAGTTCCCTCCTCTTTTATGATAAATATTAATCTAAAGATTCTATGAATTCATTATATTTTTCTTGGTCTAAATAAACGAAGAACATTTTTTTAAGTTGATATTTCAAATTAATATCAATATCTTGATTTTTCATAGCTTCTAAGAGTTTTTTATCACCATCAATAAAATAAATATCTCTCTGTTTGAAAAAGTCATAATTGTTCATCCAGTTTTCTTTTATTTCTTTTGGATCATAGTTTTGAAGAACATCAATTATCTCATCTTCATAGTTTGCAAGTTCGATATGCCCGTTTTCCATCAAATAATTACCTAATTCATTAGAGGTCATTCCCTCTGTTATTTTAGGATCTGCCTGAACCCAATAAGATAAATATATAAAGCCGCGCATTTCATTATTATTGATTTTAAACTGTATCGGATGAGTTGAAGTCATTAAATGTTGATTTTCATAAGGAATTTCACCTACGTTTTTAATAATAAAACCTCCGATAACCAATATTAAGATTAGTATAAGTAATGTTTTCCAGTTATTTTTTATTATTGTCCAGACGAATCTATCTCTCATTAAATATCCTCCTTACTTTATCAAAAATTATATCACCAATAATAAGATTCTTTTAAAGCTTGTAAAATCCTTTTTTTAAGACCAAAAATCCTAATTTATAAAGGATGGTAAATTAAATGATTAAACTATTATATGGTTCACCGGTTAATGAAAATAATAAAAAGATAAGTAATAAGGTTATTGAATTGATGAAAAACGGCAAAAGTGAAAATTTAACCTATATTGCACCAACTTATCAAATGATCAAAGATTTAAAGGATAAAATATTTTCTGATTCTGAGATTGAAATAACAGGAAGTACTAACTTTCTTTTGTTCAAAGGGTTTATAAATGAAACCCTTAAAGATAGTACTCAGTTTAAACCAATTATAAGTCGAGTCCAAAGAGAGTTAATTTTAAAAGAAGTAACAGAGCAACTAATAAAGGCTGGTAAAATATCATATTTTGCCAACATTGCAAAATATCCCGGTTTTTACGAAGATTTACTTAACTTAATTAAGGAAATTTCACTTGAAAATGAAATAGAAAACAGCCAGTTTCTTGAAAATATAGATAATCAGAAATTCAAAGAAATTTTTATAATTTATAATAATTACTACAGATACTTAAAAGAAGAGGATTTAAAGGATGATTATTTACAGTACGAAGCTGCTCTTAATAATTTAGAAAAATCAGAAATGGTAAATAAATTGGATTATATTATAGTGGACGGTTTTCAGGATTTTAATCTTTATCAGAAGAAAATATTAAATAAATTATCAGAACTCGGGAAAAAGGTCTGGATTAACAGGAACTTTGCAAAAGATAGACCTGGCATTTATCATAGGGAAGATGAATTAAATAACAAGTTAAATATCTCTAAAAAGGAAAAAGGTGCTACTTTAGCTTTAAATAATAAAACTTTAGAACATCTTAGAGATAACTTGTTTACAATTGATTATGAAAAAAAGGCCTCTGAAGATATATTGAACATAATATCAACAGAAGATGAGGGAACAGAAATAAGATATATTGCCCGTGAAATTAAAAGGCTAATTCATGAAACGGGAGTTCTCCCTGAAGATATTGGTTTAATAGTGAAGAGTCAGGTGAAATATTTTGAATTAATTAATGAGATATTTAATGAATATGAGATACCCTATTACACTTCAAATAGTACAACCTTTAAACAAACTGGATTGTGGATTTTATTAAATCAAATTTTTAATGTGATCAGAAATGATTATGACAGAAAAAGTGTTATTAAGCTTGTAAAATCAAACTTTACTGATCTGGGCTTAGATAAAGATGAGTTAGAAAAAATACAGCTTAAAATCTGGGATGACGGTATAATAAAAGGACAGGACTTTTCTTATATATTTGATGAGCAAAAGAAAGAATACCCTGAGAAATTTAAAAAGGCAGTAAAGCAAATAATTAGTTTCCAGAAAAAAATCAGAAAAGCAAATAACTTTGCGGATTACAGTACTGAAATCAAGAATTTGTTAGCATCATTTAATATAGTTAATTCAATTATAAACTTCACAGATCAGGAATTAATTATTCAGGAACTCAAGGCATTTGATCTACTTAAAAATAAATTAGAAGAATACAGCAAGATTATAACAAACTCTTTACAATTTGAAGAATATGTTTATTGGTTTAAAAAAATATTTAGAGAAGAAATGATTTCAAAGGATACAGCTGAAAATATAAGCAGGGTTAAAGTATTGACTCCTTCGCAAGCTCGGCGTAAAAGGTTTGATTATCTGTTTATTCCAGGATTATTAGAAGGAGAATTTCCAGGTGTAAATCGAAACAGATGGTTGGTTAAAGACAAAGAAAGAAAAATACTGGAGAATATGCAGCTTAATATTAGAACTAAAAGTGATTTACTTATTTTAGAAAGTTATCTTTATTATAAAAATATCCTAAATACAAACCAAAAACTATATCTGACCTATCCCACCTTAGGAGAAGGTGAAGGTGGAGAAATAATATCCTCTTTTGTAGAAGAAGTAAAAAATCTATTTGAGAAAAATACAATAAACAAAACTAAGGTAAAGAGTTTTGATTTTGAAATAACTGATTTGGCTGAAATATATAGTTTAAAAGAATTAAAGGATTATGCAGTAAAAGAATTGGAAGATGAAAAGTTAATTAACTTATTACCTTCTTACAAAATAGAGAAGTTAAGAGCTTCTGGAGAATATAATAATTCTGATGGACTTATTGATGATTTTGAAATCTTGCAAGAGTTAAAAAATCATTTCAGTAAAAATTATAGTTATAGTCCAAGCACATTAGAAACATATGTCCAGTGTCCCTTCAAATTCTTCATTGAAAAAGTCCTTAACATAGAAGAAATTAAAGAACCGGAAGATAGATTAGAAGCTATACAAATTGGGGACCTTTACCATAAAATACTTTTTGATTATTTTACTAATCACTTCCCTGGTAGTTGGGGTGAAGAACTTGATGTCTATCAATCAGGGATGATTAAATCAGCTGAAAATGTATTTTCTAATTATGAGGATAAGAAAACCCTTTCTAAAGGAATCTGGAGAATTTATCGGGAAGAAATAATAGACAACTTAAAACAACTTATTGAAAAAGAATATAAAACCAACTTCCAAACCTTGCCCTTTAAATTAGAATACGGTTTTGGCCTACCGGCTAAATACCAGGATAGTATTGAAAATAGGAAAGAACCTGTAATTGTTGAGTTAAATGATCAAACTATTAAATTAAAAGGTAAAATTGATCGAATTGATAGACGTAAAAATGGTGAAGATATTATAATTTATGATTATAAACTTTCAGATAAGAGAGGAAAAACTAAAGACTTTTTTGAATTCAATGAATTACAGATTCCACTATATATATTAGCATTACAGAAAATGATGCCTGAGAAGCAATTGATGGGTGGAGCCTATTATTCAGTTCTAAAACTTACCAAAAATGGAATTTGGAAAAAAGAATTTGTAGATTATTCACCAAAGACTAACCGTTCCTCTACAGTAATGAATGAAGGAAATTGGGAGAGATATTTCCTTGGCTTAAAGGAAAAAATAGAACAAGTAATTCATGGTATAAAAAGTGGGGATTTCAGGTTGGATCCCAAAGATTGTGAGTACTGTGACGGAAGTCATATTTGTAGATATAACAAGATGAGAGTAGGTGATATCGTTGAGTGATTTCAATTATACCAAAGAACAAGAAACTGCTATTAATGATTTAGATAATGATATAATCCTAGGAGCTGGAGCAGGGTCAGGTAAAACTAGAGTTTTAGTTAGTCGTTTTATCAACTTACTGCGCCAAAAAAGGGCCGAAGTAGACGAAATTATGGCTTTGACATTTACTAAAAAGGCAGCTGCTGAAATGCAAGAAAGAATCAGAGAGGAAATAACTAATCAAGAGGAAGAAGCTATAGAGTTTTCTGAAAAGAAGTATTGGTATGAACAGAAATTAAACTTAAATAGTGCCATGATATCTACCTTCCACTCGTTTGCAGCCAATATTTTAAGACAGTATCCTGTAATTTCAAAAGTAGATCCCGAATTTGAAGTTCTAGAGGAGAATGAAGCAACTGAACTTTTAGATGAAACCATTGATGAAATTATAGAAGAAGGGCTTAACGAGGAAAAGGATAATATAATGGACCTTGTAAGAACTTATAGTTTATATACCTTAGCTGATAAATTAAAATCAATATATTATGAAATGAGAAAAGACAATCTTGATGTAGATCAATTAATAAATTCTACTTTTCAATCCTTACAGGATGCAAAAAATGAAAGAGACAAGATAAAGCAAAAATTAATAGAACAGATTGAATTATTAATTAAAGTATTTAATGAAGAAGGTGCTACCGGCAAATCTGAAGAGAAAATGCAAAACCTGATAGCTGAGTGGCCAAGTCTTAAAGAGAAAATATTAAAAGTAGAAAAGATAGACCAAGAAATTTTTGCTGATATAGTAGGTATTAAAGATATTATAAAAGGCAGACTTTCTAACAATTTAAATGACCGTGCTAAAGAGATTAAAGAACTGGTTAAAAGTAAAGAATTTAAATCATATTTTATTATTGAAGAGGCTGAAAAGATTATAAGACCCTTAACTGAAGTTATTCAGGAAATAGAGACTCTTTACAGCAGTAAAAAAGAGAATAATAGTTATCTTGATTTTTTTGATCTCCAAGATAAATTAATAAAGATTTTAAAAGCTAATCCAGAATTAAAGCACAATTTAAATGAACAGTATAAATATATTATGGTTGATGAGTTTCAAGATAACAATCCGGTCCAAGAGAAAATAATAGAAGAGTTGGGAAAAAATAAAGATATCAACATATTTTTGGTAGGAGATCCCAAACAATCAATTTATAGATTTAGAGGAGCAGATGTGAGGGTTTTTAACCGCCAAAAGGATGAAATTACAAAAAGAGATGGTAAAATATATAAGTTAAGTAAAAACTTCCGTAGTAGACCCTCCATCTTAAGATTTGTAAATTATCTTTTTGAACAAATCTTAGATAATGATCCTGGCATAGGATATCAAAGGTTATCTTCTTTTCGAGAAGAAGAGTCGGATGATATAGAATTAAATCTAATAGCTGAAGATGAATTTGAAGAAAGATTAAATAGTGAAGCGTTAAGAGAACTGGAGGCAGAATTTTTAGCTGAAAGAGTTTCACAAATAATAGACAATCAAGACCATCTAATAGAAGTAGATGGTAAAAAAAGAAAAATAGAGCCAGGAGATATTTCATATCTATTTCAAGCTCTTTCTAATGTTGAACTTTATGAAAATGCTTTATTAAAACGAAACATTTCTGTGAATGTAATTAATGGACGCGGTTTTTATGAACAACAGGTGGTCTTAGATATTATAAATTTAATTAAAGTAATCGAAAATAGTTATCGGGATTTTGAACTTGTAGGTTTACTGAGATCTCCTTTTTGTGGTCTTAATGATAATGAACTCTATAAAATTAATAAAAGAAAAAACAAGCACCTTTGGGACTTTTTAAGTGAGAATGAATTTGAAGAAATTCCTGAAGTCAAGAAGAAAAACATTGATAAGTTTTTAGAGTTAATCAATAATGCTCGTAGTATAAAAGATGTTAAAAACCCTTATTTACTTCTTAAAGATGTAATCGATAAAAGTAACTATAAGGAAAGTATAAAGGCAAACAACAATTACAAACAAAAATGGGCTAATCTTGATAAAGTTCTTGCTCAGATTAAAAATATATATTTAGAAAAAAACTGTTCTTTAAAAGAAATTTTGGAATTTTATCAAAAAAATAAAGAGAATGAGACTAGAGAAGGTCAGGCAGAAGTAAAAAGCAAAGAGGGAGCAGTTCAGTTGATGAGCGTGCATCAATCGAAAGGACTGGAATTTCCGATTGTAATTATTCCTGATATTCAGAGAGGTTTAATACATCACAATGGTATTCCTGATATTTTAATTGATAATAAAGCAGGATTAGGACTTAAGATTAGTACAGAAGAAGAAAACCTTGGTACACCTTTATATAATAGATTAAAAGAAGAAGAAAAGGAACTTGAATTATATGAAAAGATCAGATTATTATATGTTGCAATGACAAGAGCAGAGGATAAGTTGATTTTAAGTGGTTATACCAAAAATAATAGAAAATTGAGTTTTGAAGAAAGTAAAAACTGGTTGGATTGGTTGGCCTGCTATTTAAATAAAGATGAATTCACCGAGAATGAAACAATCAAAAGAGAATATAACAATGAAGAGGTAAACATAAATATAAATATTATAAAAGATAACAATTTTATAACTGACATTCAGTCCAAAATTCAGAATAAAGATAAAAATCCAGAAATTAATATTGAAGATTGGGATAATAAAGCTAATTGGGAAGAAATAGTTCCTAAGATAAAAAAGATTGAAAAGAAAAGTAAAACTCATAAAGAAGAAATAAGTGTAACTGGGTTATTAGACTATCAAAAATGTCCTCGCTTATATTATCTCCGTCATCTTAAGCAGATACCGGAATTAGGATCTCTGGGTATTGTCAATAACAAAAATAATAAGAAAAAAAGCAACATAGACCCCTTAGTGAAAGGTACAATAATTCACAGGCTTTATGAATTAGCAGGATTAAAAGAAGATCCACAAAAGTATTTTGACCAGGTATTAAATGAAATGAATATTACCAATATTAAAGGAAATAAGAGAACTGAGTTGGTAAAAATTGTAGATAATTATCAGCATAGAGAAAAAGAGTATCTGAAAACTAAGCCACCGTTAAAAGATAACTATCATGAGAAGCAGTTTGTTTTAAATTATGAAGGCTTTAATCTAAGAGGAACAATTGATAATATATATGTGTATCAAAATGAAGAACTTGAAATAGTAGATTTTAAAACGAATAATATTAACAAAGATGAACTTGAAAACAAAAGTGAAGAATATAGATTACAATTAGAATCTTATGCCCTGGCTGCTAGTAAATTGTTTAATAAAAACATAATCAAATACAGGATTGAATATTTGATTCCAGAAGTAAATTATAGTAAAGTATTAAATAAGGAAAAGTTAAAAAGAATTCAAACTAATGTATGTTATCTAGGAGAAAAAATTTCTAAGAAATATAAAAGAGACGATTTTCCAATAACTTCTGAAGAAAAATGTAAGTACTGTGGATATGGTAAGTTATGTAGAAAGTAATTATTTGACTTAACGCTTTATTATACAAGGGGGAATTTACATGAAAGTAAAAAAAGCAGTAATACCAGCAGCTGGATTAGGAACCAGATTTTTACCAGCAACTAAAGCACAACCTAAAGAGATGCTTCCGATTGTTGACACACCAGCAATTCAATATATCGTTGAAGAAGCTGTGAAATCGGGTATAGAAGATATTATAATTATAACAGGCAAACATAAAAAAAGTATTGCAGATCATTTTGATAGAAATATTGAACTAGAAATGGCATTAAAAGAAAAGGGCAAAAACGACCTCTTAGAAATAGTCGAAGATATTTCTTCATTGATAGACATTCATTATGTTCGCCAAAAAGAAGCTAAAGGTTTAGGACATGCTATTTATTGTGCCCGTACTTTTATTGGAAATGATCCTTTTGCTGTCTTATTAGGAGATGATATTGTAGTTTCTGATAAACCAGTTATTCAGCAGATGTCTGAGATTTATGAAGAGGAAGAAAAGCCACTAATTGGTGCTCAAAAAGTTCCTCATAAAGAAATTTCTAAATATGGGGTAGTAAAATATGATGATTTTGATTATAGAGTTTATGATGTAGAGGATTTAATAGAAAAACCGCCAGCATCCGAAGCTCCTTCAGATTTAGCGATTATGGGGCGGTATATAATTACTCCTGATATATTTGAAATATTAGAAAATACAGAACCAGGCAAAGGCGGAGAAATACAGCTTACAGATGCGTTAAATGAACTTGCCCACAAAAGAGATGTTCAGGCTTATGAATTTGAAGGCAAAAGATTTGATGTAGGTAATAAACTAGGATTTTTAAAAGCTACTGTTGAGTTTGCTTTAGAAAGAAAAGAATTAAAGGATGAATTCAGGGAATATTTAGAAGGGTTAATAAAATAATTAATAAAAAGGATGGTTAAAATGAAAAAACTTTCAATTTCAGCACTAATTTTAGTTTTTGTTATGGTTTTTAGTTTAAGCTCTTCAGCTGTTGATTTGACAGCTAAGTCTTACGGAATGGGTGGTGCTAATACAGGTCTAGCTGATGATGCCACCGCTATTTTGTATAATCCAGCTGGTTTAAGTGATAGTGGATTTTTAGGATTACAAATGGATTTTGGATTAGGAGCTTCTGATATTAGTAAATTTAATCAATTAAGAGATGATATTGAATATTTATCTCAGGATTTTGATACCACTAATGCGAAATCAATTAATGATATCTTCAATGAATTTCCTGTTATAGACGCTAATGGTCAGCTATTTGTAGGTGGAAACTTTTCTTCATTTGGAGTTGGCTTAAATGTTGATAATGAATTTCAAACGGAAAAAGTTTCAGCAGATGTTATTAATGCTAACAACACTACAAACACTTCAGGAATTTTAAGTATCAGCCGTGAAGTAGAAACTGGATTCGATCAAATTTTAGGCTTAGCATACGGCCTTAATTTTAAAACTTTAAAAACTAATTATATTGGAGTAACACTTGATAAACCTTCCGGATCAGAAACAACCGGTAAACAAACTACTGTAAATGCTAACGGAAGTGGAATTGGCGTTGATGCTGGATTAATGGCTAATCTCACTGAGAGAATTAAAGTGGGTGTTAACTTTAAAAACCTATTAGCACCTGCATATGATTTAGAAGGAGAAAAGAAAGAATACACCTATGATGCAACTAATGGAAGTTGGTCTTCTCCTACTGTAACTGATTATACCGAAGAATATACTCCTGAGAAGAGTATCAGAGTAGGTGGATCAGTAGATATTCCTGTAGTTAATGCAAGAGTTCTAGGAGATATTGAAAGCTTTACCTCTACTGGTAAAAGTGTTGTTCATTTAGGTGCTGAAAAGAATCTAATGTTTAATGGACTTTCTCTTAGAGGTGGAATGTATGCACCTTCTGATAATGAACCGACTTATACTATGGGTTTAGGATTTAATCTTGCTGCTTTACATTTTGATGTTGCAGTAGGTAGTAATGATGGATTTAATGATAATTTAAATGGAGTAATGTCCATGAACTTTCAGTTTTAATTAGTAATAAAAAATTAAAATGACTTGTAACTCCCTTGGTAGTAATATATTTATTACCCAGGGGAGTTTTATCTTTGATAGAAGATATATAATTTGATTTGAGATTGTACATATATAAAGAAAAGATTTAATTGACAAAAAAGAGTATATGATATAAAATGAAGATAGGTTCATAAAGGGGATGATACAATGCCTAAGATAATAGATGGAATTGAAGAAAAAATATATAATGCAGCTTATGAATTGTTTTCTCAAAAGGGTTATGAGTTCGTAAATATGAAGATGGTAGCTAATAAAACAGGTATAGCTGTTGGTACCCTTTATAATTATCATAAAAACAAAAAAAGCCTCTATTTGAGTGTTTTAGAGAATAGTTGGCAGGAAACTTTAAATAAATTAGATGAAATAATGGATAATGAAAAGAAAAGTAAAAAATTAGTGAGACTTATAACTGTACTTTATACTGAAATCTCTGCACGAAAAGGGATCGCACAGGAATTAATAAAGTCAAGTGAACTTAAAGAAATAAAAAAGAAGGTTATTAATAAATTAAAAAACAAATTATTAATAAGAATAGAAGAAGCTCTTGATTGTCATAAGGATTACAGGAATGCCGAGGTGGACCAAGAGACCAAAAAAAGGTTAGTTAAACTTATTTTTATAGAAATTATTGCTATGAATAATGAATTTCACGATGATAAACAAAAAAACATAGAATTCATTATGAATTCAGTTAATTCCATGTTAAGTTAAAAATTTTTGTAATTTAATGAAGATATATTCATAAACTAAAGGAGGCTGCCATTAATGATCTTAACTTATGATCCGAAAATGAATAGTTTTTTAGTCGAGGTTCAGAAAAAAAGCAATTTGTTTTATCAAATAATTAAGAAAAAAAGTTTCAGTGTATTAAAAGACAAGAAACAGTTTGTGATTGGTCTTATAGAATATGAAGATTTAGAATTTGATTTTATAGATGAATAAAATTTCGTAAATATAGTAAAATTTGCAGGTTGCTACCTAGAGTGATAAGATATATTAAAAGGTAACATTTATTATTTTCATAAACCAAAGAATTGCAGGTGCATTTTATGGAAATATTTATGATTATATTATCATATTTTATCGGCTCTTTATCTCTTGGACAAATGTTAGCGAACAGAAAAAATATTGAAATAAATACAATTGGCACAAATAATCCAGGTGCTTTCAATATATACCATGAAATAGGCCATTTTTGGGGTTATTTGTCTGGAGCATTTGATATATTTAAGGGTACCTTTCCAGTCTTTTTTGGAAAGATAGTTTTAAATATCGAATTCCCGTATTTGGCTATGATTGGCTTAGCTGCTGTAATAGGTCACTTATGGCCAATTTATTTTAAGTTTCAAGGTGGAAGAGGGTTAGCAACTTCGGTTGGAACTTTAATTGTGTGGGATTTTTATTTAACCCTTTTTGTGCTTATAATGGCAGGTGTAGTGGTCTTCTGGTTTAGATATTTGAGTAATTTAAAACCTAGAATTTCACTAATAATGTTACCTCTTTTTATTTTAATTTCATATTATATCAAAGAAAATATAGAGTTAGTTTTAGTAGGAATATACATGACAATTATTATATATATAAAAGCAGGAGAATTTAGATATCGAATTGGTTAGAAAGGGGATATAATTATGACTGACCGTATATTAACTGTAGGTATAGATGGGGCAGAGATGTCTTTAATAAAGAAGTGGATTGAGGAAGGTAAATTACCTAATCTTAAAAAAATAATGAAAAACGGTGCCCACGGTCCTTTGAGAAGTACAATACCTCCAATCACAGGAGCAGCTTGGTCTTCTTTTCAAACCGGTACTAATCCAGGTAAACATGGTGCCTTTAATTGGTTTAAAAGAAGTGAAGGTGAATATAATGCTGAACCGGTGACAGCTCTTGATATTAAAGAGCCTACCTTATGGAGAATTTTAAATAAATATAAAAAGAAGGTAGGGTTAATAGGTGTACCTGTAACAACACCTCCGGAACCGGTTGAAAATTTCATGATTCCCGGTCTTTTGACAACTAAAAACGCCCGGGTGCAGAGTTACCCAGAAGATTTTATTGATCATGTTAAGGAAATAGTTCCTGATTTTAAATTTTCTCCTAAAGAATGGACCCGTGGATATAGTGTAGATGGGTGGGTAGAAGAAATGGTTCAAGATATAGAGAAGAAAACCAAGTTAACTAAAAGATTGATGGCAGAAAAGGACTGGCAATTTTTCATGGTACATTTTATGGAAAGTGATCAAGTTCAGCATTATCTCTGGCATGAATTAGGAAATTCTCCACATCATATTTTAAAGATTTATGAAGCTATAGATTGGGCTATAGGAGAATTAAAAGAATTTTTAGATGAAGATGATACGTTATTTGTAATGTCAGACCATGGATTTGGTGAATTAAAATATAATTTTCATATAGATACCTGGCTTTTAAATGAAGGCTATATTAATTTAAAGAAGAATTTTATTACCCAATTTAAAAAGTTGTTTTTCCGCTTAGGTTTTACTAAAGAAGCTTTACTACCAATTGGAGAATATATATATCCTCCTTTAAGAAAATTGGGGCTTGTAGAAACAGCGGTTGACCTTGCAAGCAATCCAATGCTTGATTGGTTATTTATTTCCAGCAATAATGTTAACTGGAAAAAATCAATGGCTTATTCACACAGTGAAATTGGTCATATATTTCTAAATATTAAAGGTCGAGACCCCGAAGGAGTAATAGAAAAAGAGGACGCTGAACAAGTTAGAGCAGAAATAATTAAAAAGCTGAAACAATTTGAAAATCCTTTTACCGGAGAAAAGGTTGTGACAGAAGTTTACAAAGGTGAAGAAATCTATCACGGCAAAATGGCGAAAAATGCGCCGGATATAGTATTTGTTCCAGATGATATGTCAGTATTGGGTAAAGGAGCATATCAATTCTTATCAAATAAAAACATTAGTAAATCACAAAATCAAACAGGTCATCATAGAATGAATGGTATATTCTTTGCTGAAGGCCCCAATATAAATGAAAATAGTACATTAGAAGGTGCCCATATTATGGATATTGCTCCTACGGTCCTATATTTACTAGATTTACCTTTATTAGATTCAATGGATGGCAAAGTACTATCTGATATTATTAAGGAAGAATTCAAGGAAGAAACAGATAAACTTTATGTCAGCAAATCTGATATTGGACTCGAACAGGATATACGAAAAGATCTTTTCAAAAAAGATATTGATGATAAAAAAGAAAGATTAAAAGGGTTAGGTTATGTTTCTTAAAATATCAGAGGTGATTTTAATTGAAAATATTATTTAGTTTTGATTTAAAAGACAAATATTTGGAATCAATAAAAAATAGTTTTGATAATATTGAAGTAAAGAAAACTGAAGACACGGATTTACTATCAAAAGAAATTAAAAACACTGACGTTCTTGTTGCAATGTTAATGAGAAAATTTGATACTGATTTGATAAAGATGGGGAATAATTTAAAATGGATTCAATCATGGTCAGCAGGGGTAGATAAATTTTTAGAAGATAATAGTTTCAAGTATTTAAAAGAAAATGAGATATCTTTAACTTCGGTCAGAGGTATTCATAAAGATAGTATGTCAGAACAGGTTATGGGTTATCTGATTTCATTTAGCAGAAGACTCCCTGATCTTATGGAATTGCAAAAGAAAAAAGAATGGGATAGATTAAAGGTTGGTTATCTCAAAGATAAAACTCTCTCTATTTTTGGTCTGGGAGCAGTTGGTCAAGAAGTAGCAAAGAAAGCACAGGCTTTTAAAATGAATGTTATAGGTGTAAAAAGGAATACCGATGTTGAAATTCCCGGGGTACAAAAAATATATAGTCCCGATCAAGCCGAAAAGGTGTTAAATAAATCTGACTATGTAGTAGTTACAATGCCTTTAACTGAAAAAACTCGTGGATTTTTTGATTATGATAAATTCAAGGCAATGCAGAAATCTGCTTATTTTATCAATGTAGCAAGAGGTGAAATAGTTGAAGAAAAGGAAATGATAAAGGCCCTAAATAAAGATCTGATAGCTGGAGCAGCTTTAGATGTCTTTGAAGAGGAGCCTTTACCAGAAAAATCACCTTTATATGAAATGGATAATGTAATCTTAACCCCTCATACTTCAGGACTGTTTCCTGATTATAATAAAGAGGCGGTGGAGATATTCAAAAATAATCTCCGTTTATTTCTTGAAGGTAAAGAACTGAAAAATGTAATTGATCCTAACCGTCAGTATTAAATATAGTATTTAAAATCTGTCTTGTTTTTTTGTTATTTATTAGATCTAATACATCTTTTAAAGTAGAGGGCTCTTCTAAAAATATTTTAGAAGCCCTCTTTTTTCCTATGCCGGGAATAAAGGATAGTTGATCAGTGGTTAACTGATTAATTTTTATTGGCCAAGGTAGGGCTGTTATAGAACGATATCCATGGTCGATTACCTTGACATCATAAAAATTATTTATCTCTAAATTCCCTGGTATAGCAACAAGAATAGGATAGGTGCCTAGCTGTCTACCGTAACTTATTTTCCCTTCTATTTTTTCTATTCTTACATTTTTTAAAATCGTATTAGTTGGGAAAACTCTCTTGAGCATCGGTTTATTAATATTTTCATTAACTTTTTTCTTATATTCTTTAAATCTTCTCTTATCAATATCAGTTGTAGGATAGTTCTCAACCTGGACTACCTGTCTGATATTTATTCTTCGTAACATTAAACCGGCATCATAAACTTTTTTTAAGAAATTATAATTATATTCAAAGGTTTTTTCACGTTCTCCTATCAATCCATGTAAAAAATTAATCCCAGGGAGAAGTTTTGGAACACCATTTTTTCTTTTAGAACCGATTTCATTTAATATTTGGATAGCCTGAAAAGCTAATTCTGGATCTGCTTCTATATTGTTTTTTTCTAAGACCTTCGGATCGGCTGATTCCAGACCGAAAGCAGCTGTGTCTCCTTCAGTATTATATTTGGTGATAATTTCAAGTATTTCTCTACTTTTTTCTTCAGAGTGAATAATTGAAGCAGGGTTAATATTGTCAAGATGTAAAACTTTAAGATTGGGATCAGCTTCTCTTATTCCAGCATAAAGTTCTTCCATAATTTTTGGTTCGAGTTGATTTTTCTGATTCTGGGGATAAGATAAAATATCGGTCTGACATCCTAATCTATAATAATGGTTACCGTAATTACTTAAACTATTAACTTCTTCAATAATTTGAGATGGAGTACGAGTGTAATGCAGGGTTTTCAAACGTTCACTACAAAACGCACAGTGTTTTGCGCGGGGACAACCGCGAAAAGTTTCTAACTCACATACTACATTAGGATAAGAAGGATGTAATTTTGTTAGTTGAGCTCCCAGCTTAGCCCAGCGTGAAATATGTTCGGCGGCTGAATTTTTTAATTTATCAAAATTATTATTATTTAACCTGCTATAGATATCAAGCGCAGCGGTTTCTCTTGTTAAAATATCAAAGCCAGGCATCTTATTTTTAACTAGTGTAATTGGTCCTCCTAAAACTTTAGTGGGATAAAACACACTATTTCCTAACTTTTTTATTTCTGTTAAGGAGATAGGACGTCCACCTAGGTAATTACCAGGGACTGTCGTACCTGCAATAATAATAAATAGATCGTAAGATTCTAATTCTTTTTTGTTTTGTTCCCAGTTATTTCTGAAATCATCTATGGTTTTATAATCAATATACTCTTTAGGGATACCTGCGTCTAATAAAGAACCATATACATATCTAATATGGGGAGATATATAAGGCGGTACTCCCAGACAGGACGGTTCATCCAGATAACCGTCCAGTAAAAATGTTTTAATATTGTTTGTGCTCATAATAATAGCTCCTTAATAATACTTTTCTTCATTATAAATTAAAGAGTTGTATTTTGTCTAATTTAATAGCAGGATTTTTTAAATAATAAGTAAATATATAAGTTAGAGGGAGGTAGTAAAAATGGATGAATTATATAATATAGATCAGGCGATGAAGTTAGATAGAAATGAAGTTGCTTCCAATTATAAAAATTATATAAATCCTAGCATGGTTAAAATGCTTCAACTTATGAACTTTGATAAGAATTTTGTAAAAGCAGATAATGTGACCGTAACGGATGAAAATGGGAAAGAATATTTGGATTTTTTAGGTGGGTATGGTTCTTTAAACACAGGCCATAATAGAAAAGAAATTATTGAAGCAGTACATAAAGTAAGGGAAAAACCGAATTTACTACAGGCTTCTTTGAGTGGAATATATAGTGCTGCTGCTCATAATTTAGCACAGGTGGCCCCCGGGAATCTTGAAATTAGTTTTTTTGGTAACAGTGGAACCGAAGCAGTGGAAGGAGCAATCAAACTATCCAGGATAGCTACTGGGAATGAAAAGATTATTTACTGTAAGGATTCATTTCACGGGAAAAGTTATGGGTCTTTATCTATAACAGGTAGAGAAAAATATCAAAAATATTTTAACCCTTTACTGCCAGCGACTGAACCAATACCTTTTGGAGATGTATCTGCACTTAAAGAAAAATTAAATAGTAGTGATAATATAGCTTCTGTGATTTTAGAGCCTGTTCAAGGTGAAGGCGGTGTGGTAGTACCCCCAGAAGGCTATTTAAAACAAGTTAGAGAACTGTGTGATCAACATGGGGTATTGATGATTTTAGATGAAATACAAACTGGACTCGGTCGGACTGGAAAAATGTTTGCCTGTAATCATGAAAATGTAGTACCTGATATTATGTGTTTAGCCAAATCAATGGGCGGAGGAATAGAACCTGTAGGTGCATATATCACCAAACCAGAGATTTGGAATAAGGCCTATGGTAGTATGGAAAAAGCACTATTACACACCTCCACATTTGGCGGTAATGCTAGAGCTTCTGCTGCTGTAATTGCGGCTCTAAATTATATTTTAGAAAAAGATTTAAGTAGAGAAGCTAAAGAAAAAGGAGAGTATTTTTTAGATAAATTAAAAGGGTTCGAAAACGAATATAAATTAGTTAAGGAAGTTAGAGGAAAAGGATTGTTGATTGGAATAGAATTTAATCAACCAGATCCAGGTATATTTGATCAGTTATCTGGTGGATTAGTTAGTAAATTTTCAGCAGAATATTTAGGAGCAATGGTTGCCGGGACTTTAAATAATGATTATCAGATAATTACCGCTTATACTTTAAATAATCCAAATGTAATTAGATTAGAACCACCCCTTACAGTAAGTTATGAACAAATTGATTATGTAGTCGATTCTTTAAATCAGATTTTTCAAAACAATAGCGGCTTGTTTAATTTAACGATGAAAAGTGCCTCGACAGCTATAAAAAGCTTTTTCAATAAAGATTAAAAATAAAAAAAGAATAACAAATTAATGGACGGCAGGGAGTCCTGCCGTTAATTTTTTCATATATATGTAAATATTTTCTATAAAAAAGAAGGAATTACCATTAGTTATCTCAAATGTGTTATAGTGTGGAAAAATTTAAAATACTATAACAGGAGTGTATTAATTGATTAAAAAGTACTGTAAATCCATTCTAATCTTACTAGTCGTGACACTTTTATTTATTCCATTATTTTCAGTAGAGGCAGAATATTTTACCGGTTATTTGGATTTTGATCTTAATAATTCAAATAATATTACAAAGAATAGGATAAATACTGATTATGCCTTCTTTGTAGAAAATAAAACACAAAACAATCTATACTATGCTCTCAAATATGACAGTGATCAGAGTAAATATGACAATTTGCAAAAAGAACAATTTTGGCTAGACCGATCAATCTTGATGAAAAATTTTAGTCAACAGAGTAAATATCTAAAAGCTAAATATAATAATGCAAAAGTAATTTATGGTAGATATCATTTCCAGATTGACTCACCAATGTTTTCAAATTATTATAATAATTCAATCGGTTTAAAGTTTGCTTACACTAAAAAAAATCGTAGTTTTAATATTTTTTCAAGTAGGACGGGTCAAATTTCAATTACTGATAAAATCTTTAACCCCAGTTATTCAATAATTTTTTTAAATAATGAAAATGTATTACAACAATCAGAAATGATCTATGTAAACACTTTAAATAAGGATAATGAAGTGTTAAGTAGAAACTACTTACGCAAGAGCGTTCATTATGAAATAGATTATTTGAATGGGAAAATTATATTTGATCCCTTGATATATTTTTTGAACCAGCCTGAATATAATCATGAATTAATTATTAATTACAAAATAAAAGGGAATGGAGTAAAATATTTCAACAGGGGATATAATTTAAAAACCAAGCTGACTCAAAACACCGATTTGAAAATTTATGAAGTAAGTGAAGAAAACCAAAAAGATTTAAATGGTTTGGTATTATCCATTAGCCCGAAAGATCGTAAATATTATAAACTAGAATATCAAAGCAAGCGAGAAAAAAAGATGAATTTAAATGTAAGTAATAATAACGGAACTAGCTATTTGCAAAATGTTTCAAACAATAATCGAACAGAGAAAATAGGTATCAGATATTTAAATGAGATCAATACTAATAATAAGATACAGGGTCATAGTTATAAAACCATTATTAAAACCCCAAAAATGGAAGAAGTTAATGAAATTGAACATTATATTAAGATCAACAATACTTTAAATGAAAAAATCAACTCTGAAATTATTTACCGAAGATTAGACAATAGTCTAAATCAAAATTATTATCAGTACCAGTCCACTATAAACAGCCAAATTAATCAAAAACTAATATTAGATACAAAGTTTAAGTATGTAAATGGAACTTCAAATGTTACAAAAGAAAAAAGCCTGGATAATTTTTTTACCTATAAATATTCAGAATATTTAGACATATCTTGGGGCTACTTACATAATATGCCAAAAGAACTCTATTATGGACAATATGAAGTCCGGTATAGGCCTAAATATAATAGTCATATTATATTTGGAAATAGAGTTATTAATACTCAATATAGAGAAAAACGTTTCGAATATAAAATGACTAATGGTATCAAGCTTTTTAAAACAACTCAAGAAAAACTTATTGATCAAAGTATAGTCAATAAAAGTAATGGTTTAAAATATAAGATCAACCCAAGGAGTTCTATTTCCTTTATTGATTCTACCCATAGAAAAGAAGTAAATGTTAAGGAAAATATAGTTAAATATAAGCTTAACCTTAATAAACACATCTCAGGTGGTTTAAACCAGCGAACCTATTACACTAATTTGAATGGGGGTTTTCAAAAAAAGCGCGTAGGAATTAAAGTTTCTCTCAATATAGAAAAGAAAGGGCATATCTTTGTTAGTAGTTTAGATAAAGAGAAAAATCTGTCTGAAACTTTTAGAAACGAAAGGTTAAAATTATCATATCACAAGAGGGATAATTCAAAACTCTATTTTTTTACTGGATTTGAAAAAGAAATTAAAAAAGACAAAGTAAAAAATATTGACGATGTATTTAGTAAACTTAAATTTAAAGTTAAGTACCGTCCTTTTAGTAATCGGCATAATTTAAGTTACAGTTATTTAAAACAGAAAATGGATACTAAAAATTTGTCTACCGATAGTGAAAAATATTCTTTATACCAAACTTTAGGTTTTTCCTATTATTTCAATCAAAAAGTATCCTTAAATACTTCCTTTAGTAAGTGGGAGAAAAGATTAAAAACAAATAACAGAACAATTTCTAATGTTATTTTACTAAAACGAATCGGGTTAAATTATAGATTTAAAGAAAGTTGGTCTATGAATGGTGAATATAGAAACTTAGAAAAAATAAATGAAGAAGGTGATAGTGGTTATTTAGTTTCAGTTAGAAAAAACTTAAACAAGAAAATATCTATGGGAATTGAGTATAATTTTACTGATTTTAACAATGATCTTAGCAATTTAAGTTATGACAATAAAGGATTGACTTTTAATATCAATTATAAATGGTAAAGGGAAGGTGTATATAATTGCAATTATCTAAAAGAATAATAAAGTATTTAATTTTTATCAATATTATTTCGATACTTTTTTCGATGCCTGTCTTAAGTAATAATTATTTAGATTTAGGAAATTTTGAGTCCATGAATGGAGGTTATTGGGCGCTCGAAGGAGATAATACCACAGTCATCCAGGTTGATAAAATTGATAATGAACGTTTTTATTTAACCCAGGAGAATATTATTAATAAAGTAATTACAGGTAAAATTAAAGTTTCCAGTTTCACCTATGATAATGATGCTTTTGGATTAACAGTTGGATACCAAGGAATTAATAATAATTATCTTTGGTCTTGGGATGCCGGTGGTATGCATGGGACTGAGGGTCACATATTTTATAAGAAAGAAGGACCAGTTAATCATGACGATATTCCAGGGGAATTATTATATGATGGAAGGGCTGTTGGAGAAGCCTGGAAAAAAGAAAAAGAGTATAATTTTAAAGTTACTTATCTTGAAAACTATTTTGAGTTAGAAATCAACAATAGAAAAATAATTGAAGTAAAAGATGATTTTCCAAAAGGAAGGTTTGGTTTTTATTGTTTTTCTCAGGATATGATATATTTTTCTAATATTACAATCCAAAATGGTGAACATTTATTAAAACCTGAACTTGAGGAGTTAGATCAGCCTATTGAAATCAAAGGTGGAGTTAATAAATCAGATAATAATCTGTTTGACATAATAAATGCTGACTATAGAATTACTAATAATTCCGAATATGATATTGAAAATTTATATATTTCTCTTGCAATAGATCCTGATTTGAAGTTAGTTGCCGACAGTATTAATATTACTCAAACTTCCTATGATTTAAAATATGACACAGAAAATAATAATTACAAGTTAAGTGGAATTTCATTAAAGTCTAAAGAAAGTATTAATTTGAATTACTTTCTTAAAAAAAGACAAATTCAATTTATAAAAGATAAATATTTTAATACAATTTCAATAAAAAGTTCAAATAAAAACATCTTATTATCTAATTTTATAAAAACAAAACTAAAATTTAATAATGCAAATAATAATTTAAATAGTGTGATAATAGGAAGTATAAATGTTAATAAAAACTCATCGTATTTTAATGTTAATAATAGCGGTCAAAAATTTAAAATATTAACTTCTGATGGTAGATTAATTCAAGTTGATAAAAATGGAAGATTTCATTTAACAGTTAATAAATTTAATGGAATATATGATGAAGAAATTTTAGTGTTGAAATTGATTGTACCAAAAAGGTATAATAAATATAGTTTAAGTGGAGAAAAAATAAAATTATTGAAGGTGAAACCGGGGTCTTATATTAAGCAGGATTTTAACCTGTACACAGGAGGTAAGTTAAATGGTTAATGATTTTTCAGTTAAAGATTATATAAAAGAACTAGAAGATATTTTTGAAAAACATAGTGATAAAGAAAAGGCAAATCAGATGGAAAAGTATATGAGAAATAAATTTAAGTTTTATGGATTACATGCAAATGAGCGAAGGGAATTAAGTAGACACCTCCAAAAAATAGATAATAAGCCCCCACATTCACAGCTTAGTCAGGTAATTATAAAATTATGGTCTAAAAATAAAAGAGAATTACATTATTTTGCTATGGAATTATTCGAAAGGTATAAAACTGATTTTAGGATTGGCGATATTAAATTAATGGTATATATGATAGAAAATAAATCTTGGTGGGATACTGTTGATTTTATCTCAAAGAAATTAGTTGGACAATATTTTAAAACCTATCCCCAATTTAGGGATGAGTTTAACAGCAAATGGCTTAAGTCAAATAATATTTGGTTAAAAAGAACTGCTCTTTTATTTCAATTAGGATATAAAGACGAAACCGATTCTGAATTGTTATTTAGCAACATAAAAAAGTTAAAGGATATTGATGAATTTTTCATTCAAAAAGCAATCGGTTGGTCACTTCGAGAGTATTCAAGGACTGCACCCAAAAAAGTAGAAAATTTCATAAAAAATAATGAATTATCCAGTTTAAGTACCAGAGAAGGGTTAAAAGTTATAAAGAAAGGTTAAAAATAAGTGGAACAACAAATATATTGTTTGATTTTTGTATAATTTTCAAAAAGGATTTAATTATTATATAATGAATATGGAAAATAAGAAAAATAATTAATTATGAGGTGTATGTAAATGAAAGCAAATTTTTATAAGGAGTTGAATGATTTAACAGAAAATTTTAAAGAAGTTTGTGTTGGTACTATTGTAAAGGCGGAAGGAGAACTTTCTGAATTAAAAGAAGCCAAGTTTGCACTCACAAAAGAGAAAACTATATATAGCAACTCTAATCAAGCAAAGAATTTAAAAGAAATATTAGATATGGTAGGAAAAGATAATATACTTAATATGAGTAATCCGGAACTTAAAGAGGTAGAAGTGAGTGACAAAGGAAAAGTAGAATTATATCTAGAACCCGTTACTGACAACCCTCGTTTAATTTTATTTGGGGCAGGTCATATTGCTAATCAAGTTTCTAAAATCGCAAGTTTAATGGACTTTGAAATTACTATTATTGATGATAGAGAAAAGTTTTTAAATAAAGAAAGATTTCCTGAGGCTGATCATTTAATTGTACAGAATTATACAGACTATTTAGAAGAATATAAACCAGAAAAAAATGATTATATAGTAATTATTACCAGAGGCCATCAGTTTGATTATGATGTGCTAAGTGGAGTAATTCATGAAGATTGTAAATATGTTGGGATGATAGGTAGTTCCAAAAAGATCGGTGAAGTGTTTGATAAATTAAGAGAGGTTGATAATGCTAGTGAGGAACTACTAGATACTGTCTATACGCCGATTGGTTTAGATATTGGTGCCCAAACTACTGCAGAGATTGCGGTAGCAATCATGGGAGAAATTGTTAAGGTAAGGAGGACTAAAGATGAATAAGAGATTAATAGAAAAAATTGTTGATTCCAAAGATAGTTATGATAGTTTGGCTTTAGCTACAATTGTAGATGCCAAGTCCTCAGCTCCTCGGGATGTAGGAACGAGCATGCTAATTTATCCTGATGGAGAAACTCATGGAACTATTGGAGGAGGAAATCAAGAGAAAGAAATAATAAATAAAGCCAAAGAGTTATTGGCAGAAGGGAAATCAGGTCGTATTTGTTTTAGTTTGACTAGAAAAGAAGCTGCCAAGATTGGTTGGGTATGTGGCGGCGATATTGAAATTTATATTGAAAATATAGAACTTTAAAAAAACAAATTAATGACTGATATTTGAGCTCACTTCGGTGGGCTCTTTTTGTATGTGTGCTTCGTAAACTACATTAATAGTAGGTGTAAGTCCTACCTGTGCTGGAGTATGTGATATGGTTGAGATATTATGGCACTCACAGACGAAATGGGTGAGCGAACGGAGAAAACAAACGTCAACCTAAGTTAAGAGATGGTACATGAAGTCAACAATAACAGGGTGTTCACTGTGAAGTGGAATCTGAAGAGTTTGAGACGGGTTGTTAGTCCGAAACATTATGCTAACCAGAGGTGGCATTTGTAGATGATGATTCGCCATACAAACGAAGAAATCCAATGCTAGCCTATCCTTCATACAGGGATGCTGGGTCTTCAGGTGTGATTAGGGTCGGAATGACAGTAAAGTAATGTAGTTGACCGGAGGAATCTCTGTTTTAATCTACCGCCAAACGGCAGAGTAGTAAACCGAGGCATAACCCTAAAACGGGGAAAACTGAGGTAAAGTTAAACAGAGTACAGACGATACCATAGTAGTGTTGATAGTTGGTCCGAGGACTACAAAGTGATTTGTAAGAGGAGAAAGCCAACTGGAGTGAAGGATACCGATGTTATCCGAAGTTGGAGACAAGATAAGAGTGGTTTGTTAACTGTTAAGTGGTTTAGATACTGATAGAAGTCAGTGAGTTTGCCGGATGGTGCTTAAGGGAAAGAAAAACCGGAGGCAAAGTAGGGCAGAAATACTACGACCTGAGTAGTGGTATACCGGCAGGTGCGATTGGATTCCTAAAACGCAGCCGGTAATATCATGAAGAACAGGGGTTAATGGACTGGATTATCGAGTTAAAGACTGGTAAGTCGTGAGGGAAGTTGTAGGTGAGCAAGTGCCGATAGACAGATATTATACCTTAAGAGATAAGATAGTGGATAAATGGAACATGGATAAAGCTGCCAAGGAAGTTATCGCAAAAGGTGGTAGTGCTGGTATAGATGGAGTATCAACCGATGAATTTAATGAGAAGTATAAGTTTAATATGAGGGAATTACACAGGCAATTACAGAATGGTACTTATCAGCCATCACCGGTACTAAGGGTATATATCCCCAAAAGTGACGGCAGTGAACGTCCCTTAGGAGTTCCCACTGTAAAAGATAGAATAGCCCAAGGTTCAGTTAAGGAAGTAATAGAGCCGATATACGAAGAGGTATTCTGTGACTGTTCATATGGTTTTAGACCAGGCAGGTCACAGATAGATGCCATAAATCAGGTAGAAGAATATAGAGAGCAGGGCTACAAGTGGGTAGTGGATGCAGATATCAAAGGATACTTTGATAATATAGGTCATGAACTACTAATTGAGTTTATCCGAGAAGAGATTACAGATGGTTGGGTTTTAGGTATTATCAAGTCATGGTTGACAGCTGGAGTCATGACGGAAGGAATAAAGCAACCATCCTCTGAGGGGACACCTCAGGGAGGCGTAATTTCGCCGCTTTTAGCAAACATCTATCTACATCAGATGGATAGGATATTGGTCAAAAGAGGCTACAAATTAGTCCGTTTTGCGGATGATTTTGTAGTACTGACCAAGTCAAAGAGAAAGGCTAAAAGAGCGTTAGAAGTAATTGGGGAAATCGTAAGGGATAAGCTTAAATTAAGACTGCATCC
>JAIPEX010000122.1 GCA_021736945.1 Halanaerobiales bacterium
AATAGATAAGAGGTGTAAAATGATAGAAACAGCTGAAATTCTAAAAGAATTAACAACTGAAAGGTTGATATTAAAACCGATTTCAAGAGAGCATACTGAAGATCTCTTTAAACATCTATCAGACCCAGAAGTAACAGAATATATGGACATAGATACAATGGAAAATATAAAAGAAGCAGAAGAGATAATTGATTTTTATCTAGAAAAAGAAGATAAAAAAACCTGTTATCGTTGGGTTATATTAAATAAAGAAAATAAAGAGTTTATGGGAACCTGTGGATTTAACAGCTGGATAAGAAATAGGGCTAATAGAAGTGAAATAGGTTATGATCTCTCAAAAAGAAACTGGGGTCAAGGCTATATGGTTGAAGCATTAGAAGCTCTGCTAAAACATGGTTTTGATGTACTTGATCTTCATAGGATTCAAGCTATGGTCACAGAAGGTAATATACCAAGCTGTAAATTATTAGAGAAAATGAACTTTTCAAAAGAAGGTTTCTTAAGAGATTATAATTACTGGAAAAATGGTTTTGTAAATGAATATATGTACTCACTTTTAGAAGATGAATATAGAAATAACTTTTAATTAAACTTAAACCCCTTATTATTTGAGAAAGTAATAAGGGGTTTTATTATTGATATTGAATAATATATATAGTTAAAATATTATTCCTAGATAAATGTGTAAAAATATTAAAAATTTACCCATATAATATTGACATGGGTAATAATTACATATATAATTAAAACATGGGTAAAAAAAGACAAACATTACACATTTAGGAGAGATTTTTGTGGCTAATAAACTTAATAAATTACCTCCGAGATATAATGGCGAACTTGTAGATATTGAGACCAAACCTATAATGAAAGCAGCGATTAAAGCAGAAAGAAAGTTGGCTGAACTAAAAGGTTATGCTGATGTGGTGCCAAATAAGAATATATTAATTAATTCCATTATCATTAATGAAGCGAAAGATAGTTCAGAAATAGAAAACATTATAACTACACATGATGAATTATTTGATGCTATGTCAGATACTAAACGTATTGTAAATTCTGCAAAAGAAGTAATTAATTATAAAAGGGCATTATGGCGAGGTTATGAACTAATAAAAGAAAAAGAAATGATTACTACCAATATAATAGTAGAAATACAAAAAAACATTGAAAAAAACAATGCTGGTATTCGCAAGCAATCTGGAACTGTATTAAAAAATGATAAAACAGGGGAAATTATATATAATCCTCCTACCAAAGAATCACAAATAAGAAATTTATTAAAAAATCTAGAGGATTATATTAATGGAGAAGATGATGTGGAAAAATTAGTTAAAATGGCCGTTATTCATTATCAATTTGAAAGCATTCATCCTTTCTATGATGGAAATGGTCGGACTGGTAGAATATTGAATGTATTATATCTAGTTTTAGAAAACCTATTGGATTCCCCCATTTTGTATTTGAGTAAATATATAAATAATAATAAACAAGAATATTATCATTTAATTCAAAACATCCATGATAAAGGAGATTGGGAAAGTTGGATATTATTTATCTTGAAAGGAATTGAACGGATGTCTGATAGTTCATTAAAAGTATTAAAAAAAATTGATAAATTATTTCAAGATATAGATAATAAGATAAAAGAAAGTGAACCTACAATATATTCAAGAGAACTGACTGAAATAATTTTTAAAAACTTTTATACTCGAATTAATGATATTCAAGAAAATATTAATGTAACTAGAAAAACAGCCTCAAACTATCTGCATAAATTAGTGGAACTAGGGATATTGAATGTTGAAAAAAGAGGTCGGGAGAAAATTTTTATCAATCACAGATTGGTTGATATTGTCCGAGTATGATTTTTTAATAATGAATTATAAATTAAATTATTTTTCAAAGGAGTAAAACTATGGATATAAAAAAAATAATTGATTTATCTAAAAAGCCAAAATTATTTGAAAGAAGTGATCAAAAATTCTGGGATGATCCTCATATATCAAAAAAAATGTTAGAGGTTCATATTGATCCTGAATTTGATGCTGCTAGTCGATCTTATGAATTTATTGAAGAGTCTATTGATTGGCTTGTTGAAAGGATATTAACCGGGGAAGATCAAAATATACTAGATTTAGGATGTGGACCAGGGTTTTATTCTAAAGGATTAGCAGAAAAAGGTTATTCAGTAACCGGAATTGATTTATCTAAAAGATCAATAGAATATGCTAAGGAACAAATAGAAAGTGAAGAGTTGGATGTTGAATATAAAGTTCAGAACTTTTTAGAGCTTGATTATGACCAAAAATATGATGCGGTTATTATGATGTATTGTGAATTAGGGGCATTAACTAATCAGGAACGTGATAAGTTACTGGAAAAAGTTAATAATGCTTTAAAACCCGGTGGGGTATTTGTATTCGATGTTTTTACTGCCAATAAAAGGGAAGAACATGAACTTAATAAAAGCTGGGATGCAGTCCAACAAGGTTTTTGGGCCGGAAACCCTTATGTTTCTTTAACCGAAACGTTTTTTTATCCAGAGGCAGATACCTATTTAAATCAAACTATTGTTGTAAATGAAGATGATGAAATATCTTTATATAGAATCTATGAACATTACTATGATAAAGGAACAATAACTAAAGTACTGGATAATTTTGGTTTTATAAATCATTCCTTTTATTCTGATTTAACAGGTAAAAAATATTCTCCTAACTCTAGGACTCTGGCTGTAGTTACTGAAAAATTATAATAAACGAAGCTTAAGAAAGGAGGGATAAAAAATGACAAAACTAACTGTTAAATTAGAAGATGTTATGGAGGCAATAGAACTGCAAACAATGGAAAGTAATTATTTTTATTCTAAAAAAGATGGTAATGTTTACTTTCTAACGGATTATGAATTGAGATCTGCAGAAGATGATTATGATATAGAAGATTTTCCCGAATGGCAGCAGAAAAATATCAAACTTGCAGAAGATATTTTATCAACAATGGATTATATTAGATTACCTGATCGACATGATATTGATGACTATAAAATAATGGAAGCGTTTTGTCTTTCTATTGAAGATAAAGAGTTAAGAGATATAATGTATAACTGTATAAAAGGCAGTGGGGCTTTTAGGAGGTTTAAAGATAATATTCATAAGTACAGTATTGCTGACGATTGGTATGATTTTCAAGAAGAAAAATATATTGAAATCGCCAAGGATTGGTGTAAAGAACATAATATAAAATATATTGAAAGAGAGTACAATAATGACTAAAAAAGAAAAACTAAAAGATTACTCTAAAGATGAGAGATTAGAAGATGCTAAAAGATGGATTTTTGACTATGATGAGGATAATATAGAAAAAGCTTATTGTGAAAGATATGGAGTAGATGTTTTTGCTGCCTACCAAGAAATAAAATCTTTAGGATATTTTGATACTGATGAGTCAGAGGATGATATATTTGACGGAGATGATAAACCGCAATCCTATATGGAAAGTCAATTTGAATTTATTTTGGGCTATACCTCAGGAGGAGCACCCTATGGTATTAAAAAAGAAGATAATGATATTGATGATGGGGACATGGAACTACCTTTTTAAATAGAAAAAATAGATGAGGGTATTTAGAAATTGGAAAACTTAAAACAAACTTTAGAAAAGTTTTTAAAAGAACAAAAAGAAAGATTAGCAAAAAGTACTTATAATAAATATGATGATGTAATTACTTTGTTCGAACATTATTTGAATGGATATGGTTATCAATATTTAGATGAAGAAAACAATGAATTATATGAAAAAGTGATGTATAGTAAAAATAAGCAATATTGTGAAGTGTTTACTATTGAACAAATAGGTCCGGGTGAGCTAGATGAATTCATGACTTATTTTATGATTAGAAAAGTAATGAGCAGTAAAGAATTATTAAAAAACACTGGTACTGTTCTGAGAAAATTTATAAAGTGGTTAAAAGAAAATTCATATATAGATGATAAAAAATTTGATATATTATATAGTGAGGTAAATGAAAATAAAGATGACTCACCTAAAGTGGAAGAACTAGCTGATCTATTCTTTGAAAATGGTAGAAGAAACAGTTTTTATGAATATGAGGAGTATGAAGAAGATTATTTTCAAATTTCTAAAGTTGGAAAAGGAAAACTTTGGTTGGAGTCATTTATGGAGGAAAATAAAAATGTTGGGCCTGTAAAAGTTACTGAAGAAATAAGTTCCTTAGCCCAGGAAGGTTGGTTAGTTTATCTTGTATTAGGTAAGTCAGGGAAGAACTGGTATATTATTGAAAGTGGTAATGTATATCCTTAGAAAATGTTAAAATGATATTGACATTAACCACCAAAGTATAGATTTACATGGAGAAAATATCTATATTCAGGTAATTTTAGACTTAAGGGAATATCAACTCAACAAGGAATAGTTCAAATCTATTGAAAACACTTTTTGATGAATTTAAAAAGTTTAGACAAAAAGTTCTTTTGACTGATGATACTGAAAAAATTTGATTATTTTATAAAGTAAATAAATTCAAATCATCTAATTAATCAAAACTTTTATCATATATAATAATAGAAGGTGGTTATAATGGCTTTAGATGAATTAAAAAAGAAGAGAGTTAAGAAAATTTTAGATAAGTTTTGTGAAGATCGTATTCCAGATAGGGCTAAAGATCAAATTGAATTGGATTATAATATAAGAGGTAATTATGTGACCTTAATTGAAAAGCGTAGGTATTATAAAAATCCAAAAGAATGGATTAAACAGAAAATTGCTCAATTTAGATTTACTCCAGAAGATAATAAATGGACTTTATATTGGTGGAGACATACTGGAAAATGGTATAAATATAAGGAAGTTCAACCTATTAATGATTTACAAGATTTAGTTAATGAAGTAGATGAAGATCCAACAGCTATTTTTTGGGGATAGACGTAGGCCAGCTTACTTTAAATAATAAAGGATTCCTGTTATGCAAAAAACTGTGACTAATCTTCGCGACATGCTCTTTGTCATAAAGTTTGTAATTATTTAGGTGAGTGTTTGGAAGCAAACTTTGTGAAAGGCCTTGTGGCATAAGTAAGTCGGGAATCCTAGTTACGTTACCTAAATTAAAGCAAAAAACAGTGACTATAAAGCAAGTCACTGTTAATGAAATCTAATTTCAAGCTTTTTACCTAATGCATTGGCTACTTTATCAAGAAACTCAATACTTGGATTGTAATCATCATTTTCTAGACGAGAAATAGCGGATTGTTTTGTTCCTATTTTTTCAGCTAATTCTTTTTGACTAAGATTATTTTCAATACGGTATTTAATAATTTGTTTTTTTATGTCATACATTACATCAAGATTATTATATTCTTTTTTTACATTCTGATTTTGCATTAAAGTATTTTTAACTTCATTGTGATCCATAAGTTTCACCTCACTTAATTTTATTTAGTATTTTAAGAGCTTTATTTACTTCACTTTGGGGAGTATGGTTAGATTTTTTTTGAAATCCATGTAATAGAATAAAAACTCCTTCTTGATAATTCAAAAAGAATATTCGAAATATATTGGAACTATGCTTAATTCTTAATTCCCATAAATCATTATATTCTTTTAATTTTTTAATATGTGGCATTCCTAAAAACAGTCCAAACTCTTCAAGTAAATCTATTTCGCGTAAAATTTTTGCTTGTTCTTTAGGAGATTGTTGTTGAATAAATTCAACAACAGGTGATTTATGATTTATTGCATAATATTTTACTGTGTACATTATGTATTCACTCCAAATTATATTACAAATAAATTATATCACATATATGTGATAATATCAATATATAAAAAAGTTTAGCATGAATAAAACTTCTTATAACATGGTGTTCCCGTTACGCAAAGACCGTGGCTACTCTCCAAAACATGCTCTCTGTTACAAAGTTTGCAATTACTTAGGTCAATGTTCGAAAACAAACTTTGTGATAGGACTTGCGGCACGAGCACGTTGGGAACTGTCGGGACGTTATTTGATATTTTACTGTAGAAGTTAAATAAAAAAACCTCCTGAAAATATATTTCGGAAGTTTAATCCGTCAATGGTGAGGTATTATGCACTAACCATTTTACTAGCTGATTTTTATTTAATTCTCCTCCTGCAAGCTTAATAATTATTTTGTAAGTTTCTTTTTCTGAAGCAGTTATTTCAAGACCATTTCTTTGCAGAAAAACATCCATAGCTACAAGAGCAATTCTTTTATTTCCATCTACAAAGAGATGATTATTACATAGATGAAATCCATAAGCTGCAGCCATTTTAATTAGTGTATCATGCAAATATTTACCTTCGAAAGTGATTTTAGGCTGTTTAAGTGCAGAATCAAGCAATTTTTTATCTCTAATTCGATACG
>JAIPEX010000123.1 GCA_021736945.1 Halanaerobiales bacterium
TTTCTGTGTTATAATTAGATTGACACATATCGGTGCCTCCTTTTTTGTTTTGGGTAGTTACTAAACATTATAAAGGAGGTTACCGGTCTGTGTCATATTTTTTTGTCAAGGCTCCGTGCATTTAATTATACAATTTAGCAATTTTCAGCTAAATTTACTGCATCTTATATTTAAAATCAATGGAAAATTTTTCGCCTATTTTATCACTGGCTTCTGTTTTGGATAAATGTTTTTCTTTTTGAACCTGGTAACCAAATTCAATTTCTAAACTCTCATTTATGTCCCGCTTCCAGTTAAATTTATATGTGTTCACATTATAATCTTTTGAACTATCATAGGTATAGTTATACTCTCGTGTTTTAAAGTTAAGAAGATACTGATTCATTTCATTTAATTGATGTCTAAATTGATAATTCAAAGTATAAGAGGTATATGAATTGTCTAAATTATTAATATATTTTTTGTCTTTAAAACTTACCTTAAATTTATTTCTAAAATCTTCTTTAAACTCCTGAGTATAGTTTCCAATAAGGTCTATTGTTTCGTTATTATAAGAAACTCTTTCATTATAATATTTTTGATTGTACTTTGTTTTGAAATAGTAATAATTAGGATAGTCCAATTTTTTCTTTACTTTAAACCACATATTATCATAATTATAATAATCGACTACTTCACCTTCGAAGTCTTCATTGTTTGAAATATAAGTATTATCGCCTTTTTCTAATTTTCCGGTTAATTCTATATCTGCTGATACGTTGGTTGTGAAAAATAACATAATTAGGAATAGTACTATAATTGATTTTTTCATCTAAAGCCACCTCATATTAATTGATAAAACTAAATTCAAATCCTATAGATTTATTTTTATAATCATAATTTATTTGATAGCTGTAACAGTCGTATTCATGGGTGACTGCTATAACTTGTCTGTCGAATTCTTCATTTAGTAAAGAATATTTAAGATCTAAACTTATTTTCCAATGTTCTTTTTCCTTAGGATTGTATAGATCAAATTCTGTATTAGAAATTATCATCTTTTTAGATGTTAATTCATCAATTTCAAATAAAGGATTACCATCTTGATAATCAGTGCTATAACCAAGAGTCTGGTTTAAACTAAGAGTATCAAACAAACTTTTATTAATATTAAAATAAATTTCACTGCTATAATTGGTTACCTTTTTATCGCTTCCCATATACTCAGTATGTTCTATATCCTGAATAAAGTCAATATTGAAGCTTCTGTTAATCAAAAAGTTAGTTTCATAATTTAATCCATAATCTATTTTATGCTTTGCGAAATTTTCTTCTCTTATCTTTCCATATCCCATTCTTGCAATTAAATCAGAATTAATTTTATAGTTAACAGAGCCATAGGGCAAATATTCAGTATCATATCCTTTTAAATATTTTAACTGTAAATCATATTTATCATAGCCCTGCCTTATAACATATTTTTGCTTGTTTAACTTTTCATTATTAAATTCATTACGAGTATTAATTTTCAAATCATTATTACTATAAGATGTACTGATGGTTTCATGCCGACTATTATCTATGAAGTCATGACCTATAACTGTATTAACACTGTAATGTTTATTAGTATATGTTAAATCTAAATTTACTAATCTTTGATGTATAAGTTCATTTAGTGGAGCAGTTTTTTTATAATCTTTTAAATAAATATTATAATCTATATTATCATTTACTGTATGATTAAAACCCAATTTTCTATAATGATCTTCATGAACAATATCATCGTCATCTGTAAATTTGCGTTCGTTATAATTAAAGAACAATCTCTTGTTCGAGCTTATCCGATAATTATGGATAAAATCAAAGCTCATGTTATTATTGTCTTCTTTTATATAATGTGCTGTACCATAGTGTTGCTCTGATAATTCATAAGGATAAAGAAGTTCAATAAAGAATCCTTGTTCACCATTATATCCTATACTTGGAACCGGAAATGAATTACTTACTTCTGGTTCCCCGTTTTCATTAGTTTCAATGTTCACTACATATTTGGGTAAATTAATTAATTTGTTATTCCCCCACCATAATCCAATTTTACGTCCTACAATTTTATCATCAGGATAATATTTTATACTTTCTGCTGTATAGTGATAATGGGGTTCTTCAACTACACAGGTTGTATAGTAAGCATCATTGACTATTATATTGGGCTCTTCACGGCGAAGATAATTTATCTTTGAGCCTTTAAAACTAAATTTATCAATAACTACATTTGCCTCATATAGATAAGCGGTTTCTTTTTCATAGTTTAGTTCTAAGCGACTTCCCTGAAGTTCTCGGCCTTTATAAATTAAGTCTAGAGGATCACCATATGCATTTATTATCTTATTGGGATAATCGAAAACAAGTCGCTCAGCCTTGATATTTAGTTCTTGATTATAGAAATTAACATTTCCTACCGCATTAATTTCCTCTTTTTTATTATTAATAAAAATATTATCTGCTTCGATATTAGTTACATTTTCACCCATTTCTTCTATAAGTACATCTTCCTGAGCAATAAGGGGAGTTGTAAAAATAGTTGTTAGTAGGAAAAATATAAAAATTATATATGTAAATCTTTCCATTAGTTTATTTCCTCCCCTATTATATGTCTATTCATAAAACAAACCTATTTAGACAAGCTAAATAGGTCAAGCAAAATTTATATTATTTATATGACTATTCAAATTTAAAACCGTAAACAGGGTTATTATTAACAGTCTGAACATATATCTCAGATCCTTTAGGCAATACCTCTTCATTACCTTTCACAAAGTAACCTGCTATTAAACCAACTGGTCCTAGAACAGCTGCACCCAAAATACTAGCACCTAAAGCAAGTTGCTGTGATCTATTCATCATCTGAGCTTCTTCATCTAAATCAATTATTATTTCACTACCGTCTAAGGCCATCAAGCTTGTAAATTCAAGATTAATTTTACCTTCTTTACCTAAATTACCTGATTTTTCAACATTGGAAACTTTTAAAATTCCTGTACTACCAGCTGGAATAACTAATTTAGAATCTATATATACATTTTCGGAAACCTCAAATCTTACTTTATCTCCAGATTTTGAAGATACAGAACTAATTTTATCAAATGTTTTTATTTTAATTAACTTATTTTTAGGTATAGTAGCTCTTTCAGAAGGAACTTTTTCTTTAGAAAAGGTTATTTCAGTTAAATAATTAATTCTTTCTTTTAAAGATCCTTCTTTCTTTTCTCCAAAAACCATTTTTTCCAAGCTGTTTAGTTTATTTATAGCAGTATCTTGAGTAATATTCGTAGTTAAAGACCATTCTAACCCGTTTAAATTAAATACTAGAGAAGGTTTTTCCTTATTCCCCAGTACATAATTATATATGTTATTGGTTCTTTCAATTAAACTACCATCTTGTTCTTGTTTATATAAAGTGTTTTCTAATTTTTCTATTCTTTTTAAAATGGATTCATCACTTTTATTACCATATATCATAATTTCTACTGCACTTAATTTATTTACTGGTACTACCTGAGCCGTAGCAGTTAAAACCGTAAAATTAAATAAAGATATAATAATAAAAAATACAATTAAATGTTTCCTATTAAACATAAACTGACCTCCTGGTGTTATCTAGAACTTTATTTTAAAGCTTGCTTCAACGCTTGTGCTCTCTTCATTACTAGTATCAATATTCTCTTGGGTGTTACTAGAATCTTCTTTAGGCTCATCATCATTATCTTTATTTTCTTGAATAACCTCTGCATTTATTACCTGAAGACCAATTGAAAATGAAGAATCCTCATTTAAATTAAAATCTACACCGAAATCCCATGTTTTTTCCTCACGTAAACGTTCATTTATAACATCAAAATTCAATAGTTTATATGAAGCACTAAAGTTAGCTAAGTCCTCATATTGATAACTTAGTCCAGTCGCTCTCCCTTGTTTTTCTAATTCATTAATGATACTGTATTCCGCAGAAATTTGAGAATCTCTATTGTTGTACTGTAAGCCAAATACAGTAGATTCACCTGACTTTTCTAAAATATCATTATATACATAATCTGCAAATATTTTTATCTTATCTGTTGTTTGATAACTAATTCCTAAGCGGCTATCCACATTGTTCTCATCTAATATTATATTGTTATTAATATAATTATTCTCTATATCAAAATTTGTATCATAAGTATTATTTACATTATGAAATTCATATCCTGCCCTAACTGAAGTACGAGAATCAACATCATAATTCAACTCCACAGCAGCACTGTCTTTATTATTAAGTTGATCATATCCTAAATTAACATTCACATTTGAGGCAATTTCATTAATTATATTATCATTATTTCTATTCTCGCCATTAATCTCATCATCAAAAACAATATCAAGTAAATTAGTTTGATTATCCCCATAGCGATCAGCTAGTTCTTTTAATCTATTTTGGTACTGGGAACCAAAATCTTTTAAGACCATATCTTTTTCGGGAAGGCGTATAATATAATCATTTATATCAATAGAATTATAATCCGGAGAATAAAATATAGAATTATTGAGGTTCTCATTTATAACCTCTTCTTGAGCATAAATAGTTAAACTCAAAGAAAACATTAAGACAAAAATTAAAAATAAGATTATCTTTCTATTCATATAAAACACCTCCCTTTTCTAAAGCAAATTTATTATCCACTATTTACATTTCTAAACTTTTCTCATACCCTTTTCTAACTCACTGATTCCATTATACCAGATATCACTGAATATTTCTAATTATATATCGAGTAGGAGGTAATTCAGTTACCGTCCTCTCACAACACCAAGCATACGTTCCGTATTTGGCGCTTCATTAAGACAATCTTACTTTCAAATACTGTGGAAAAAACTCTTATAGCCACGTTCAATCAGTTTCTATGAAATTATAGTAAGATTTAGAATAGGGCTATTGGGTACTCTCCAATAGTTTTTTCTTGTATTAGCAAATTGCCAGGCTTTCCCTGAGGTGATATCTAATTTCATAAGATATTTAAATCTACTGCGAACTCTTTTCCACCTTTTCCAAATACAAGTTCTAATCCTTCGCCTAATCCATTAGTCTAAGTCTCTAAGTTTTCTTTTCATATCTACTATTCTTTAATAATTAATCCAACCTACCAAAAAGCTGGTGGAGTTTCTTCTTTCTTGAAAGTTCATATTATATTCCTATTGTTTACCTTTCTAATCTTTTCTTTTAGGCATTTCCAACTCTTTTGATGAACTCTGAATTTAACCTTTCCGTTTCGTGTATAGAAGCTATATCCTAAAGACTTTCTCTTGAACGGACTGCCAACTGCACTCTTTTCCTCGTTAACTTTCAGTTTTAATTCTTTACCGATAAATTGTGTTATATTTCCTAATACTCTCTTACCTTCCCTTATCGTTTTAGCATATATATTACAGCGAGTGGAAATTAGGACCCTCCTCATAGGTCTCTCTCAGAACCGGACGTGAACCTCTCGGCTCATACGGCTCCCATTACTATACCATCGGTAAAATTCCAAATTTCCAGTGTGCAAATAAATTCCTTTCCCGTTTCGCAATTTGTCCAAGCCAAAGCTTAGCTCGTTTCTTTGAATTGCGCTTTTTGGACTTCCTACGCACCCAATTAATCAGCTTGTTATTAATATACCTTAATACTTTATACATTTCTGATTTATAAAAGGGAAGTATTAAAATTAAAAATATCTTGAAAAAACATATTAAATTAGAATAAAGTATTTTGAAAGATTACACCTTGGACCAACTATCAACACTATTATGATAATCTCTGACTACTAATGTAGCATCACTTTGGTTTTCCATTTAGGGGTTATACCTCCATTTACTTCACCCAGTCTGAGTAAAGACTCATCAGTTATTCCCTCGGTCAATTCAAAAGCCACTCTCTTTTGGACCATTCCAACCCTAATCACATCTTGTTATCCTGCCTGGGCACCCTCGTTGTCAAGCACCTATCGGTACTCTCTTCACCCCAGGTAGGCGTAAAACTTCCCCGTTTTTGTGGCGGGTTGCCATAACAAAATGCCACCTTTGGTTCACATAATGTTTTGGACTAGTCCTCCCCTCAGACTCTTCAGATTCTACCTCACGATAGACACCCTGTCATTGTTGGGTTCACATACCGATACGACTAAAACAGCATGGGTAGGTTTCTAATTCCACCTACTATCTTTTAAATTTACGAGGCACACACAAATCGAGTAGGGGAGATTTCCACTCCCCTCTCACAGAACCGTACGTACGGGCCAACGTATACGGCTCCTCCAAATATTATCCATTTCAGGACATTATCTTTTGACGAACATCAGTAAGACTTACCCAACCATTATCTT
>JAIPEX010000124.1 GCA_021736945.1 Halanaerobiales bacterium
GAATATTTTAAACTTAAAGTAAAACAGTGCTATCCAGGTAATTAAAAACATTTTTTACCAACTAAAGACGAGGAGAACCTATATTTTAAATCATCCTTATGGAATACGAGAGGAAGTCGAGAGGCAATACCACCTTCATTTGTTCCAACAAATTTTCTTTCTCCATCATTTATAGAGACTTCTGCATAAGCATTTTCACCTTTATGATATCTACAATGGGAAGTATCAATGTTAAATTTGGAAAGAACTTTATTAATATGGTCAGCAGCCTTATCATTACCGAATACACCTATGTAAGCAGAGTCAACACCCAGTTTTTTGGCATAAACACTGAAATTCAAAGCATTACCACCGGGAAACATCTTATTTATATTGATATATTTATCAACTACATTATCTCCTATACCGATTACCTGCATTTAATAAAATCCTCCTTAAATAAGACTGTTATCAAAGGTTTAATAGGTGGTATACTCCACTAAACCACATGCATAATATACCACAGATATTTATAGTTGTCAAATAATTAAGAAATTAAAAAATTAATTCATTATTCCTAGCTAGATGAATATGACAATTGTTTTATTAATTTAAAAATGGATAAGATACCAGTGATGGTTTAGAAGTTAATATTATATATTATTACTATATAAAATAAAATTAAATAATTTGAATATTTAATAGACACATTTGGGATCTTTTTGCAAAAAATAATTTAATTTATAAATTTAAATAAATATTAATAATAATACATGAAATTTGTATGATTAACATGGTTGGTCAAAAAGTATTGGCTTTAATATCAGACGCACAGGTAAAAGTGAATGTGTTTAGTAGGCAATTAGGAGAGATATATGGAGAGACTTTAAAACATTTTATTAAATATAATGGGATGGATCTTTCTGACGGTGAAATTAAAATAATTTCAAGTAAATATTTAAAAGAAGAATTAGTGGTCAGCCTTAATTATTCTTTTGAAAGAATCATAATATTATTGGCTAGTTAGTAAAACATAGTTATTCTGATAAAGATATTGAAATGTAGTTTGAGGGAATACAATAAGATTAAAAGTAATATTGGTCTAATTATTTTCTTGCAAAATAATATTAAAGCAAAAGGAAGGTGAAGAATAAATTTTATGAACATTATTTGAGCAAAAATTTAATAAGGTGTTTAAGTCAATAGATAAATGTACAAAAAGGTAATCTAAAAATGTACAGGTAGCCAAGATCCCAATTTAAAATATATAAATTTAGCCCCTTTTCGCAAGGGGCTAAAATATACTATAAGCTATTTATTTTTAATCTGTAAGAAAGAAGTTAAATTTAAAGAATACCTCATCATTTTTACATAATTTCTTATCTCTAAATTCATTTTTCTTCTTACATTTATTATAAGCATCAGCAGTATTCATATATGGATAGATAGTATCATTTCTCTTCATTTTACCCCTCCTAACTATTCAGGGATTTAAAATATTTTCTTTTCTTAACTTAATAGTAACTTACTTACCTACTCAAGTATAGTATTTATTTTACAATTCTCTGATTTCCAAACCTTTAATGATAAAAATCTTTAACTTTCAGTAATAAGAAGGAATATTTAGTTATACAATTAAATATTTAACTATATTGTATGTTGAATATATTTAAATGTAGCTTAATAAAATGAAGGGGAAGAGTATCTAGTTTTGTTTAATAATCCCTTCCTTTACTTAAATTGATTTAAAACCAAGAGAGGATTATTTAAAAATGAGAATAATTAAAAGAAAAAAGCTATACATATTTTTATTTATTGCTATATTATTTCTGCCCTTCTCTAATTCGATATATGGAGTAGAAAAAAATAATAAATTTCCATCTGTCTTAAAAAACAAATTAAAAGCAAATAACAAATTAGAGATAACAGATATTGATAAATTAAAAAGTAAATTTAAAAATCATCTTTATCAATTTAATGATTTAGATAATCAAGTACCAACAGAAGCAGTGAAAATAGATCGTTCGTTAAAGAAACCGGGTTTTTTATCAGAGAAGAAACTAATAGAAGATGTTAATTACTTTTTTAAAATATTAAAGTATGGATACTCAGGTTATCAGTATTTTGGTGGAGATGAAAAATTTAATTCTGCCAAGGAATCTATAATAGATGAGATAAAAGAAAAAAGCTTTTTGAATTTACTTTCAACTGATAAATTTGTAAATATATTAAAATCTAACTTGTCTTTTATTCAAGATTTACATTTTGCGATTGATGGAGATAGTGTGGGCAATAGATATCTCTATTATATGTCAACTGCTTATCAATTTAACAAGGATGAAAAAGGTTTTTATACAATATTAGATAGCAAAAAAGCTTATATTGAGGAAGTAAAACAATATAAAATAGATGAACTAATTAAATTATCTATAAATGAAAAGGGTAAAATAATTTATAGATTAGGTAAAGTAGCAGAGTCAAGACAAGGTAAAAATATTGAATTAAATATTGTGTTTAAATTTCCTAATAATGAAACTACAAATAAAAAAATAATGTTGGTTAAGCCTGGAAGGAAAAGATTTAATAATCAGACCCCTTATAATTTATATCAAAAAGAGGGAATAGATATCATAGAACACAGGACAGCTTCTGCTAGTAAAAAGAATCTTGAAAAATTAAAAAAATTAGCTGAAGAAGCAAGTAATTTTAGAGATAACAAATTATTAATTATAGATTTAAGAAACAATTCAGGCGGTTCTGACCTTTATGCTTCTGACTGGGTAGAAAATTTAACTGGAGTACAACCGGGAGAAGGTATTATAGTGAGTAATTTAGCTACAGCTACAGCCAATAGATTACTACTAAATAGTTTTAACCAGATGTATGGAATGAAGTATTCTGAATTAGAAGAGGAATATAAAAAAATATTAGAAAAGAGCAAGTCAGGCTGGACAGAGGTTCAATACCATGAATATAAATCGATAGAAAATGATATATTTATCTTTGTTTTAATTGATAAAGGTGTATCTTCAGCGGGTGAAAGTTTTGTTAATTATCTAGCCCAAATGGAAAACACTATTTTTATTGGGACAAATACAAATGGCCTTTTAAGTTTTGGCAATATGGGAATGTGTAATTTACCGAACTCTAATATTGAATTATTTATTAGTAAAACCATTTCACTTCCGCCGGATTTAAAATCAAGGGAGGGATATGGCTATTATCCAGATTTTTGGGTGCCATCAATTGATTCTTTAGATATCACCTTAGAGTTTATTAAAAAATATTTTTGAGAGGAGAAATAAAATGGATAAAGATATTAATTATTTAGACGGGGAGAAGTATCAAAATAAAATTTATGAAATCAAAAAGTATCAGAAGAAAGCATTTGTACCTAAAAATGAAGAAGAAATAAATAAGTTAAAGAATTTCTTTCAAGTTAAAAAGTACTTTGAAATATTAGAAAATGTTTATATGGAAGATGGTTGGGAGATCGGTTATAAGTATAAGAGGGCTCGCTTGGGTAGTGAACCAATCATTACAGCTTATAGGACGGAAAATAATATAACTGAAGAAGATGATGACTATAAAAGAGGCAACAGCCATGAAAGATTTCTGAAACATGTTAAATTGGATAAAACTCCTGATAGCTATTTCCAATATATAATTCTAAAGATTATGGCTTCTCAGTTTGCTTTAGGCTGGCATGCAAATTATAATGATGGTGAAATAGTCTGTACTAAAGCGATGATAGATAATATTTTAGGAAGGACAGATGATCTTTATCATTTTGATGATGATACTATTAAAAAAGCCCAAGCCATAGATCCCCAAACATATGTAGAACTAAATAATGAAAAAGCAATTGTTATAACAATAATATTTTCAAAATGGAGTGGGTTTGTTGAATTAAAATATCATATAGATAAAGAATTCCCCCATAAAATTATTGAAATAGAGAAAGAAAATTTAGTAGAATACAATTGTGGTCTTGTTTTCTAAAACTATTTTTCAAAGAGGAGAGATTCTATATGGAGATAATTTGGGAAGACATATTAAAATTAATTATTACAGCTTTAATAGCAATACTTATCGGTTATGATTGAGAAAAAAGGAATAAAGCAGCTGGTATTAGAACAAATATGATCGTTGGTATTATTGCCTGTCTAATAATGATAATTTCAATTAGAATAGCAAATAGTGATATTGGTATTTCTAATGATGCAGATCCCGCTAGATTAGCTGCTCAAGTAATTAGTGGTATCGGTTTTTTGGGGGCAGGTACGATTATCAAACAAAAAGATAAAATAGAAGGTCTTACTACTGCAGCAAGTTTGTGGGCGGTGGCTGGATTAGGTTTAGCAGTGGGTTATGGTCTTTATACGTTATCCATAGCAGCCGCTTTTATAATTTTTATAGGTCTATTTATAAAATAGTTTTGTCACATATTTATCACACATTTACCTGTTAAAATATGAATATAAAGTGAGATAAGACTATTTAGTCATTAACATTCTCCCCCAAAAAAGCTAATACCAATACAAAAGAGGACATATTAACCCTCTACTCCTTTGCCCCGAGAAATCGGGGTTTTTTATTTGTTAATATCAATTAATATGTTGAAGATGAAATAATGCAAAAAAGGTATACAATTTGACAAAAAACAATATAATGAATATACTTAAAATATAGATGATATTTTATTGATATTTTTTTTAAGGAGGAATAACGTTGACAAATTCATTAAGTGATAAAGCATATATAATTATTAAAGAAAAAATTTTGAATAATACCAGAGATAAATATATAAATTTAAGGAAAATGGCAGAAGAATTAGATATGAGTTATACTCCTGTAAGAGAAGCCTTTCAACGTTTAGAAAGAGAAGGTTTCCTTGAATTAATTCCAAAAGTAGGATATTTTATACCTGAACTCGATTTGAAAGATATTAGAGATATATTTGAAACTAGAGAGTGTATTGAAAATTATGTATTTAATAAAGTAATTGATAAAATAGAAGAAGAACATATTAAAGAATTAGAATCTTATTTGGATAAAATGATTAAAAATCTAGAAAATAATGAGATAAAAGAGTTTTATAAAAATGATAAAGAATTTCATAAGGTTTTCTTCAAAATTAACAAAAATTATTATCTTACTAACTTAATGGAAAATGTTAGAGAAAAACACTTAATTGGATCTAGGAAAACAATAATGGAAATGAAAGAAAAGGGGGTTGTACCAGCGATAGAAGAACATAAAAAACTTGTAGAAAACATTAAAAAGGGTAATAAAGGAGCAGCCCAAAAAGTATTTGCGGAACATATTCGAAATTCTAAAGAACGTATGGAAGATGGTTATTATTTATTTTCCTAAGTTTTGGATTCACACTTGACATTAATTATATATTAAACTATAATATAAGTGCAATATTGGTGATATATCATCAATATATTTCTAATTTGTGGAGGAAATTATGATTGAAATAGAAATTGAAGGTCATGATTTATATAGCCAATATAGCAGAAAGATCCAAGTACCTAACTTACTTAAAGTAAAGGATCTACTTGAATTATTGGATATCCCTGAAAATAAACGCAATTCAATATTGATAATTATAGATAACAAAGTTGTTTCTAAAGATTATACAATAAAAAATAATGAAATAATAAAATTATATTCTGTTCATTTTGGGGGATAAAAAATTTCTAGTTAAAATCTGAAAATTATGAATTTTATTAATATAATAACAAGGACATTTTCTTTACAATTTTTTGGAAAAGTATAAAACTAACTTTAGTATTTTCCCCACTAAATTACAACTTATCTGAAAGTAATATATAATCTTACCTAATATTATTTAAAAATGGCGAACAATCTTGTCTTACCCCACCAATAGAAATAAGAAAAATTTCTATTCAATCCATTCATAATTAAATAAAAAAACATTCATTATAAGCTTATATGATTTTATGAGATTATAAATATTTCATTGATATATCACTAATATATAAATAAGGAGAGTGGTTAAATGGCACATGTAAAAAAAGAAATAGTAAGACCAGAAAAAAAAATTATTAAAAAATTTAGGGAAGTTTCAGTTGCCAGTGTTTATGAAGCTTCGGGAAGAAATGGTTATGTAGATTGTAATATTAAACCTATTAGTAAGGAATTTAAATTATGTGGTCCAGCGTTTACAGTACAATGTGCCCCAGGAGATAATTTAATGTTACATAAGGGTCTATCAATTGCAAAAGAAGGAGATGTTTTAGTTACTGTTACAGGTGGAGCATATAAATATGGATATTGGGGCGAAATGATGTCAGTAT
>JAIPEX010000125.1 GCA_021736945.1 Halanaerobiales bacterium
TAATTGGTGTCTTAAAGACAATTGTAATATTAGCTTTTGCAGTAATAGGACTATATTTAGGTCACCTATGGGATGGTGGAAGAGGTATCCAGGAAATTTTTAAAAATATTTATAGAAAATAGTTATACAAAGAGAGGTTATATGGAATGAAGATTAAACGACATAAACAAAGAATCTGGGCTATGCAGATTATGTATGGACTGGATGTGCAAAGATCAATTAGTAAAGAAGAGGCATTAAAGGAAATTGAAATAAAAAAGACGGAAGAAAATATAAAACAAAAAGAAAAAAACTACTATTTTGAAAAATTAGTTTTAGGTGTTATTGAAAATCAGGAATATATTGATAAAACAATAGAAAAAAATGCTATAGGTTGGCATTTATATCGGATGCCAGTAGTAGATAGGAATATTTTAAGAATAGCGATTTATGAAATTATTGATGAATTAGCAATCGGAATTGTAATAAATGAAGCTGTTGAACTTGCTAAGGAATTTGGTTCAGAAAAATCTTCTGGTTTTATTAATGGAGTATTATCAAATGTCCATGAAAATGAAGGTGAGCTTTAATGGATATTTTTTCCTGGAATGTTAATGGGATAAGAGCTGTAAAAAGAAAAGGTTTTTTAGATTGGATTAAAAAAGAAAGTCCTGATATAATTGCTCTTCAGGAAATTAGAATTCAAGAAGATCAAATAAAAAAAGATCTTACAGATATAGATTCCTATTATTCATATTTTAATTATGGAGAAAGGAAAGGATATAGTGGGGTAGCTCTGTATACTAAAATCGAACCTAATAAAGTTGAGACGGGTTTAGGAGTTGATAGGTTTGATGAAGAAGGCAGAGTTATAACAGCTTTTTATGATGATTTTGTGTATATGGGAATTTATTTTCCTAATGGAAAGAGAAGTAAGGAAAGATTGAAATTTAAGTTAGATTTTTATGATGAATTATTAGACTATGCTAAAACTTTAAGAGATGAAGGCTATAATTTGATAATTAGTGGGGATTACAATACCGCTCATAAAGAAATAGATTTAATAAATCCAGGACAGAATAAAAATGTATCTGGATTTTTAGCTGTAGAAAGAAAATGGATTGATGAATTTATTGATAGTGGTTTTTTAGATACATTTAGATATTTTAATCCTGAGAAAGAAAAATATACTTGGTGGAGTTATAGAACAAGGGCAAGAGAAAGAAACGCAGGTTGGAGGATAGATTATCACTTTGTAAGTGAAGATTTAATAGATAAGGTTGAAAAGGCAGTCATCCATGATAATGTTATGGGTTCAGATCACTGCCCCATATCTATTACTCTTGATCTTTGATTGCTATATAAAGATCTACATCAGAGTTATCGTCTTCAGAGAATTCTAAATTAAAAACTTCTAGATTATCTCCATTAACATTTTTTTCGTATTTAGATTCAGGTAACCATTCTTCGTAAATATAGTTATATGTTTTGTTTATATCACAGATTCCTCCCTGATGAGTAAATACTGCATATTTTGAACCATTAACAATTTTTGGTATCATACCTTTAGGAATTTCTGAAAGACTATTAACTTCAACGCTAGCTACATAAGAAAATCTATTTGGATAATTTCTTCTTTGTTCATAGACCCCGACCATTTTGGTTGGGCTTTTTTTGTTTTGGATTTCATCAATCCTGGATTTAAATTCATTCCAAAGTTCAATAAGTACTTGATGATTTTCATTATCTTCTGTTGTTGTTAAACAATCCATTCCTATAACTGTAAATCGATCTCTTTCAATAATTTTTGGTTGCATCATTTTCCTCCTGAATTAATATAATTAGATATCTTATTACTATTATATTACTTATTAGGGAGATTTTCAAACAAAAATCTAAACTAAATTTTTTGTATATGTCTTATAAAGCTGAATTGTATAATTAAATGCAAATGGACTTGACAAAAAAATATGACACATACCGGTAACCTTCGTTATAAAGTTGAGTAACATCACAAAATAATACAAGGACGTCCCCACGTGTGTCAATGTAATTATAACACAGAAAACAATAATGGCTAATACCTAACTTATGAAGACAGGACATTTATAGTTCATCTATTTAATATCCAGGGCATGAATTTTACAGAGATTACTGATGTATTAGGAATTCATCGAACTACAATAAGCCGCGAAATTAAGAAAGGATTAATTGAAGTTCGGAAAGGCAATGGAACAACTAGAGATTATTATGATCCTTAAAGAGCACAGAAAGACTATGATAATAATGCTACTGCTAAAGGTCCCATTTTGAAGATTGATAATAATCATGAAATATCCCATTTTTTTTGAAAAGAAAGTTAATGAAAAGTATTCTCCCAATATAATAGCTGAACTAATTAAAGATGATGAACGTTTTGATATGTGCTTAACCTACAAAACGAATTATAATCATATAGATATGGGAGTATTGATGATCGACAGAGAAGATTTTAGTATATGTAATTACAGGAATGATAATAATAACTAGAGGAAAGAAAGTTCCAAAACCAAACAGCATAAAAAAGGAGGCCATGATTCCTATTTATTGGTATTAACAGAAAGAAAAACCAGAGCAGAGATCATAGAAAAGATACCTGCCAAACTTCAAGATGCGGTAATAGAAGGTTTAGACAGGGTAGAAAAGCGTATGGGTGTGGTCTTTCGAGTAAACTTTTAGTGTATTACAACCGATAATGGTAGAGAATTTTATGATTAAGAACGTTTAAAAGAATCCTTTTAAAAAAAAATATAAAGCGGACTGCAATTTATTATTGTGATGTTTATAGTTGTTAGCAACGCGGCAGTAATGAATATTATAATATATTCATAAGAAGGTTTCTTCCCGAAGGTGGGACTTTTAAGGGAATAACGAGAAACTTTGTTAAGTTCATACAATAAATTATTAATACTTATCCAGGAAAATGTTTGATTTCAAGACATCACGGCAGTTATATCATCATACTAGGGGGTTTAACTAGCCCAATTAGAGCTTATTCAAGTATAAACAAAAAAACAGTGTATTAAACCTTACAATCTAAAATATGACTTATTAAAACAAAATTTTAATATTATAAAGGAATAAATAGTTTTTTATCTAATATATCTATATAAGTATAAAAATTACTATTTTTAATTTTTATCAGCAAACAATTGATAATAATTATCAATTGTGATATAATTTATTTAATAAGGATAGCTTTGATTGTTACTCCATAAATGGACACCTAAGAGTAACAGGAGCGATTGGTGTAACCGGCCGAGAGGCTGGTTTTTTGTATTTATAGGGATAAAAATTATTGCATAAAATTTAAAACAGTTTGTTTTATGATTTTAATATATCATAGAAAGGGTATGTATAATTTTTATTATACAGGGTGATGTATATGAACTTAAAAAATGATGATGGTTTTGCTTTAGCATTGAGTTTTATAATAATTTTAGTTTTAGTTATTTTAGTTTCTGCTATATCATCAGTTGTTATTAATGAAGTCAATTCATCTAAAAAATATTATAGAGAAAAACAGGCTTATTATCTTGCTAGAGCCGGTGCAGAATATGCTATTGCGAATCCAGAAATTTTTAAAAATCTTAGCAAAAACGAAAGTTATGTATATAAATTAAATAACTTAAAAGATCAAAATTTTGAGGATGTAGAATTAAATGGAATAAATAATTATAACAATTTACCTAAGAATAACAGTATAGAAGTTTTTGTAAAAAATCTTGGTAATAATTTTTTTGTATATTCGTTAGGTATTTATGAAGAGACTTATTCACATTTATCAGTAACATTAAATTTAGAAACTGGTTCAATTCCTCCATTAGATTATGCACTTTTTGCTTCAGGGACTGGAGAAAATGTTATTTCCCTTAATGGTAGTTCATATATAACCGGAGACGTAGGAACAAATGCAGATAGTTTTAGTGCAATAGATTTAACTGGAGGTTCAGGGATAGATGGAGATTTTTGGATAAATACTGTAAACCCTAATCCTCCGGGTGAACATGATGAAGAGCCAAGATTTCCTTCTTGGTCTAGTGAGAATACACCTTATAATGCAAATGAAAAAGTTTATTTTAATGGATTACATTATAAAGCAAAATGGTGGACAACTGATCCACCAGGGTCAAGTAATGCTTGGAATTTAATTATTCCAGAAGATGAAATTTGGAAATATTTTGCCTCCCACACTTATCAAAGTGGAGAACAAGTCTGGCATGATGGCCAGATATATACTGCACAATGGAATGGTATAAATAATCCTCCTCCAGGAAATGGTTGGGAAAAACAAGTTCCTAATATTACTGGTGATATTGATTATTTGAATCAAGAAATTGATTATCCTAGTCCAGAAATACCAGATTTTCCTTCCCCACCAAACAGAGATGATGTCTCAATTAAAGGTAATAGTTCAGGTGAAATTAATCAAGATGGGAATTTTGATACAATATCAATTAAAGGAGATAATAAACTAATTGTTAATAGAAATGGAGGAGATAGAATAATAAGAGTAAAAAATCTGGACATAAAACAAGGGCATATTGAGTTTGAGAACCCTAATGATGATGGTATTTTAAAGATATATATTGAAGATAAATTAACACTCGGTGGCGATAGTAGTATAAATAAACCTTCATCTAACCAAAATGCTATTCCTGAAAATGTTGAAATCTATTATAAAGGCACTGAAAAACCTAATTTGGGTGGTAACATTGTAATTAATGGAAGTTTGTTTATAGAAAATGCTGATTTTGATATAGGGGGAAGTAATTCTAATTATGGATATATTTTTAGCAATGGGGAAAATATTACTGTAAGAGGAGCAGCAAATGTGTCAACTATTTATGCTCCAAACACTCATATAGATATGCGTGGTCTTGGTAACTCTGAGTCAATACTTGAAGGAGTAGTTATTGCAAAAAGTTTTGATGCTAGAGGAGCTGCTGAAATTCAGTTTGTTAAACCTGATTTATCAAAAATGCCTAAAGACTTTCTTACAGCACTAAAAAAATCTCAAGATGGAGTAACTTCTAAAGTCAAAACAATAAAGTGGAGTAGGAATTAATATGAAAAATAGTGATTATAAATCCGGATTTACATTATTAGAAGTTCTTGTTTCAGTTGCTTTACTTGGAATTGTTGCTACAACTATTGTCCCGGCTATAGGTGGTTCTGTAGTTAATATTATTAATATTGGTGTGAGAGATCAAGCTGTAAATACAACAGCAAATTTCACAGAAATAGTTCAACAAAATATTATTATTTCTGGAAATGAATTAAGTGAAGAAGAATGGCAAAATATGGAAAATGAAGCTGTTTACTTTAAAGGTAGTAAAGTGAATTTAGAATATAGTGATTGTTCAACGGTAGAAAATAATCCTGACGAAACTAAAATAAAATTTTGTAAAGAAAAAACCAGTGGTGGTTATAAAATTAAAGTAGTTTTTTTCTATCATAATGGCGATAAAAAGGTTTTACTTAATTCATTTGCAACTTACAAAAGGGGATAATCATTATGAATAAAAATGTTTTTTTAATAAAAGAAGAGGGTTTGACCTTACTAGAGTTATTATTAGTTATCACAATAATTAGCATTGTAATTTTAGGTTTAAATAGTATTTTTGTTTCTGGATATAAAAGTTATACTTTAGGTAATGAAAGAGCAGAAATTCAGAGAAGCATAAGATTAATTGATAAGATAGTAAATAATCATTTGAGATATGCTGAATCTATTAAAATTAAAAATATATCAAAACCTGCTGGTGAAAGCACTTATGAAGAAGTATTGGAATTAGAAAGTAATGTCGATGGAAAATTACGATTAAAACATAATAATAGAGTTATCACAGATTATATAATTAAGGATATAAAAAATATAAATATTACAAGTTCAAGAGTGAAATTTGCCCTAAAATTTGTTGATGGTACTGAAATGACCATAAATGCATTACTAAATAATATGTAATTGAAATATAAAAATATATTTTATCTTCAAAATAGATAAATTTAAAAAAACCCTTCCATTAATTTGGAAGGGTTTTTGTTTTCTTATCTATTCTAAAAATTTAGATACAAAAGGAGAAGTTCCACCTTCACGTTTGAAATGACCTGAAGGACCTTCGCCTAAGAACTCAGAAAACCATGCTTCATGCTGTATTTCTTCATTTAAAATAGCTTGTGCCAAATCATATGTCCTATGATCTTTACCAGCAGTCATATTACATATTTCAGTATATCCTCTAACCGCACATCTTTCTGCTTCAACTAAAACTTTTAATATTTCTGT
>JAIPEX010000001.1 GCA_021736945.1 Halanaerobiales bacterium
CTTTCTCCTAAAAATCCATGGAAAACTGTGTTATGAATAAATACTAATGTATTTTTACCAGCTAAATAATTATGGTGTTTTTCAGTTGTTAAATCATAGAATTGATTATCTTCAACACTTACCTTGTTAGTTTCTATAACCTTAGTAACAGCAAATTGTTGTTTCTTTCGTGGCTTAGGCTCTTTGCTATTATCCAGATCTAATTGTACTAAAATCTTCTCATCAAAATTAATTTTAAAAACTTTTTGAGTATCAGTATTATTTTTTATAGTTTTGTAAACTACTATACCAGCCTTACTACATACTTCTAAAATATCATCAGCTAATTTTTCAGATTTAGTAAGATATTCAATAACTTCATTATCAGAACTTTCTATTTCTAGTAAGCCAGATAAAAAGCTATATACATTATCTTGTGTTATTTGATCTTTAACTTTTTCTGAAATGCTGTCTTTATTAACCTTGTCTTTTAGATTAATATTATAACGGGATAAAAAGCTTTTTACAGTTTCATCTGATAAAGTTAATTTATAATTTTTACCACTACTTTTAATTTCTCCAACAAATTCAATGTCACAACTAAATTCATTGTTAATTAATTCAGCAGTAGAATTTATTCTCTCCATATTTTCATCAATAATTGTAATATCGTCTTCAAATATCTTGTCAGCACTTATAAAATAACCTAAAAACCACATTAGGTCATTATCTAAATCGGATTTATTTTCGGAATAAAGATTGGTATCATTTTGTAATATATAATCACCAGCTTCAAGTTCATCAGCTCTTTTTTCTCGGACTTTATACTGATTCATATGTGTTGCAAATGAACTGATTTCCTCACCACAAACTGGGCAATCATCTTCTACATGTCTCTTTTCAACTACAAAGAATGGATGCCAGTCACTTGTTGTAATATCTAATCCTTTTTCAGCTTTTACTCTAATTTTATCATTTTCGCTTACATCAATCGACATAGCATCTTCTATTAAATCCCACTCTGCTTGATTTTTGTCTTGATTATAACTAATTGCTTTTATGGGTTTTAACTTTTCATAATTCTTTACAATATCTTCTATCTTTAGTAGACCTTTGTCAGTAGCCACTTTGTTTCCTTTTTCAATACACCCACCAGTATATTCTGCTTGTAATTCATCTTGTAATTCTAAAGCATCAAAAATATCTTCTGTATAACCTACTGGTAGATGAGTGGAATTTGTATAGTATGGTTCAGCATCATTTTCTTCGACTCTATCTTCATTAGCTGCAATAATATCATCACCAAATTTTTGTTTATCTATTCTAGCTAATCTATATGAAGTTGATTCAGCCGGAGTAGCTTCTAAATTATATAAGTTATCCGTTTCTTCTTGAAATTCTTGCATTTTTGATTTCATTTTTTCCATAACTTCGAGAGTGAAATTATATGCTTTTTCATCTGTAATATCTTTACCCATGAAGTTAATGAGTGATTCGTTCATACCATTTATACCAATTGTATTAAAATGGTTTTTCCAGTATTCATCAAACCTCTTTTTTATGTTTCTTAAATAGAATTTGGCATAGGGATATAATCCCTGTTCAGTTAAATTCTCTAAAATAGTTCTTTTCTGTTCTAAACTATTTTTGGCTAAATCCATAAGTTCGTATACTCTTTCCATATACTCTTCTTTACTATCTGAAAGATAACCGATACGAGGCATATTTAATGTTACTACCCCAATAGAACCAGTCATTGGGTTAGCTCCAAATAAACCGCCTCCACGTTTCTTTAATTCTCTATTGTCAAGCCTGAGGCGACAACAATTATGTGTTATATTACCATCAGAATGAACAAAATAATGGTTTTTATCTAATTCTATATCATAAAAATCTTGTTGATAATTTAAATCTTCTTTTTCAATATTTTTAATTTCAGTTACAGCATAATTAGAATTTATTAGAGATTCTATTTCCTCAATTGGAATATTAGATCGTTTATTTAATATCTCACCAGCATCTTTACTTACCAATATTGAATCAGCTAATTCTATATCATGGGCCTTCTTAGTGGTGATTCCCTTTTCACTATAAACAGCAACTAAATGGTCAGCAGAAACACGCATTGATTTACCATCTTTAGCTGTTATTTTAATTAACTTATTATCAGTAGTTTTCAAGAATTTATTTATGTTCGCCCATTCCAATTTTCCATTGTTTGGATTTAAGGAAAGAGCTTTCACTTCATTCTTAGTTTCAAACCATTCATTATCAATTTGTTTCCCTTTATATTCTTTAAAACTTTCTTCAATAGTATATTTCTTAATATTATTATTTTCTTTTATTAGAATTGTTTCTTCAGGATAAAGACACATACTCCTAGCATCTTCAGGATCCATATCTGAATTAACAAAATTACTAAAATAAGGTATACCATATTTAGCTGTCATTTCCCATATTGGATCTAATTTAGGGTTCTCCCAATCAAAATCAGAAGTTATATTATAAGTTGGAATTGGGAAAGAAAATACTCTACCTTTAGCATCACCAGACATCATGACTTCAGCAAAAGCTCTATTAAACATATCCATTTCTTCTTGGAATTCTCCATATGTTCTTTCTTTCATTTCTCCACCTATAATAACTGGTTGATCTTCAAAATGTTTCGGTACTGTAAGATCCATAGTTATATTGGTAAAGGGAGTTTGAAACCCTACCCTTGTAGGAACATTCATATTAAATAGAAAGCCCTGCATGGCCTGTTTAACCTCTTTATAATCTAAATCATCATATGCAATGAAGGGTGCTAATAATGTATCGAAATTGGAAAAGGCCATTGCTCCTGCTGCTTCTCCTTGTAAAGTGAAAAAGAAATTAATAATTTGGCCTAAAGCTGTTTTCAAATGTTTAGGAGGATTACTTTCAATCTTAGTAGGTACTCCTCTAAAACCTGTTCTTAAAAAATCTTCTAAATCCCAGCCGCAACAATAAACACTCAAATTACCTAAGTCATGTATATGTAGATCGCCATTTGTATGTTTTTCACCAGCTTCTTCAGGATATATTTCTTGAAGCCAATACTGGGCAGTTACTTCGGAAGATATAAAATTGTTTAAACCTTGTAATGAATAACCCATATTACTATTTTCTTTTACTTTCCAATCATCTAATTCTAAATAATCGTTCATTGCATCTACAGCATCGTTAAAAAGCTTTTTAGTATCTCTAATTTTATTATGCTGTTGTCGATATAAGATATAGGCTTTTGCAACCTCTGCATAACCTTTTTCTATTAATACTTTTTCCACTAAATCTTGAATTTGTTCTACTTCAGGTATTCCCTCTTGTTCAAAGAATATATTTAAATAAGATACAACTTCCTGAGTAATCTCTTCTCCAATTGCATCATTTTCTAAATCTACTGCTGAAGCTGCTTTTAAGACTGCATTTTTAATTTTGGTCCTATCAAATTTTACAGTGTTTCCATCTCTTTTTTTAACATACTTTAATGGCATTAATAAAATCCCCCTTTTAAAAATAAAAAAACCTAACTATATATAAAGTTAGGGTATATAAAATAAATACTCTACCCTGTCACGAAGATAAAAGTAACAAATGCTTATCAAGCAGTTCTCCTGGCTTGGATTCCTGCACCTTAGTAGTTTTACCTTCCCCAACTTAATGAGTGGTATAAAACTGCAATTATAATTCCTCACAGTGGCGGACCCGCTCAGGTTTCTCACCTGATTCTCTTTTAAACTTCCAAAAATGAAAGTACTTGATAATTTTACTATGTTATGTATATTGTTTTATTCTTTAATAGAAATTAATATCCTGCTAAGAAAATTACAAAATCATATTAATTCCAAAAATAATTAAAATCACTCCTGCAATAAAATCAGCATATTTTTCTAAAATAATAATCTTTTTTAAATATCTTATTATCATAATAGATATATAAGTAAATAAAGCTGCTACTAAACCAATTATAATAGATTTATATAGCATATTAAAAAACATATCTTGATAAAATACAGAAAAACCAACACCTAAGGCATCTATACTAACACTGATACCTAACAATATCACAGAAAGCATATCCAATCTTCTATAAATACACTCTTCTTCTTTTTTAAATCCTTCTCTAAATAAGATGATTCCAATTATTAATATTATAAAGCCACTCATTACATCACTAATTCTAATAATTTGAGAATTAATGAAATTTCCTAATAATCCTCCAATTAATGCTAAGAAAAATTGGAAAAATCCAAATGAAATAATTAAAGAGAGAGTATTTTTAAAATTTAGTTTTGTTCCACACGCTATTCCCATAGATACTCCGGAAGCATCCAAAGAAAGCGCTACTGCTATCAAAAATATTTCCATTAATTATCACCAAACTTTTCTATATATTGATACATTTTTATATATTAACAAATATATTCCCTAAAATCCAGACTAAATTAATATTATTTCTATTCTTTTCTATCTAAGCAACATATTTTGTATTTACTTCCACTCCCACAGGGACAGGGATCATTCCTGTTAACATCTTTCCAAATATTATCATGTATATTTTTTATATCTGTCTTTATTATGCGAGGATGTTTCCTCTTTTTGATACCCTTCACAATACTTTTAAAAAATGGTTCAGTATAATTCAAAAAGGTTTTGTAACCCTCACACAAATAATTTATATTACTTTCATTTAGTCGATTTTTAGGGCATCCCCCATGACAGACAAAATAATATTTGCATTCTATACATTTTTGTGATAGTCTATCATACTTGTTTTTACCAAATTTATTTTGTTTAGATGAAAATACCAAATCTTTGAGATGAGTATCATTAATATTTCCAATTTTATATTCAGGGGATACAAAATGGTCACATGCATAGAGGTCTCCATTATGTTCCATAGCTAAAGCTTTTCCGCATTGTTTTGAAAACATACATAAACTTGGTTCCCTACCATACCAAGCATTAGCACATTGTTCAAAAAACTGTATATAAATCTCACCATAATCATTTAATAACCAATTATCAAATATTTCTAATAAAAATTTTCCATACTCCATAGGGTCTACTGATCTTTTAGTAACTTTACCATTCTTATCAGTCTCTACAAGAGGTATAAATTGTAAAAAATTCATGTTATGTTTTTTGTAAAAATTATATACTTCTAAAGGTTTTTTAACATTAGATGAGTTTACTACACATAAAATATTTGTTTCTACATCAAATTTATTCAATAATTGATAGCTTTCCAAAACTTTTTTAGTAGTGTTTTCTTCTGAATTAGTTTTACGATATATATCATTTAAATGACCTGGACCATCGATACTAAGACCAATTAAGAAATTTTCTTTTTTAAAAAAGTTAGCCCATTTTTCATCAATTAGTAAACCGTTAGTTTGAAAGTTATTTTCAATCTCCCAATCTTCTGGTACATATTTTTTTTCTAGACAGACTGCTTTTTTAAAAAAATCTAATCCTCTCAATGTCGGTTCTCCACCTTGCCAATTAAAAGAAATCACAGGCCCAGGGTGTGCTTCTACATATTGCTCGATAAAATTTTCTAATAATTTTTCACTCATTTTATACTCTTTTACATTTGAATAATATTTTGTTTTGTCTTTATAATAACAATATTTACAATCCATATTGCAAAGAGGGCCAATTGGAAATACCATAATATTAAATGGGACTGAATTCATTATAAGAAAATCTCCTTATTTCAACTTATATTTTTCTAATAGTAACCATCTTGTTTATCTACATAATCCCAAATATCATCAGCAGATTTATCAGAATCTCTGTTTATTAAAACGTCCTCAAATTCTGGAAGTTCGCCCTTTTTAATTGGGTCATCTGTTTTAATCATCCAATTATCTAACTTATTTCTCATTTCTTCTAAAATATCCTTATGAGAAGAATCATTGATTAAATTATTAGATTCATTTGGATCTAATATCAAATCATATAATTCTTCTTTCTGAATATATTTATTTCCCCAACCATTTTCCAATAAAACATCTTTTGTCAAGCTTTCATCTGTATTGCTCAAAAGGGGTTTCGTTCTGTTTCTAAATCTTCTAATATATTTCCATCGCTCAGTTCTAACGGCTCTCATGGGTTCATAAGCAGTATGAAAATTAACTTCTGCATATATTTGATTATGAATACTTTCAGTTCCATCTTTAATTAGCGGTAATACAGACCTTCCTTGCAGCCAATCAGGAGCTTCAATGCCTAATAAATGACACAGTGTGGGATATATATCTATATGTGAAACCATTGAATCTATAACTTTGCCTCCAGTAAAACCCTGTGGTCCTCTAATTATTAATGATACACCAATTCCAGTATCTTTTAAGGTACATTTCATGTCGGGAAAAGGTAATCCGTGGTCTGTTGTAAAGATAATAATTGTATTATCATATAATCCTTTTTCTTTTAATGTATTTAAAACCTTACCAATTCCCTTATCCAGAACTGCTGCACTCTCTTTAAATGCTGCCATATCTTTGCGTATTTTGGGTGTATCTGGTAAAGAAGAAGGTGGATTGGTATATTTAATTTCTTCTTCATCCTTTATTTCATGAAAAGGGCGGTGAGTTTCTTCATATCCAACACTTAGAAAAAAGGGAGTATCTATATTATTCTTAATAAAATCAACTGCTGAAGGAGTAACATATTTAGAATAATTATCTTCCACCTCTAATACATTATCATAACCAATAGTTTTAGGGTTTCTCCGAATATGCTGCATCCCAATTAAAGTTGATTTGTAACCCTCATTTTTTAGTAAATTAACAATATGTTTATCAATTTCTGGTAATTCAAAACCTCTGTTGACAAGTCCATATTGCCCATTATTGTGAGGGTATTGGCCAGTTAAAAAGCTAGCTCTGCTTGGAGAACAAGTCGGGGCTGCACTAAAAGCTTTTCTAAAAAGAACACCTTCTTTAGCTAATTTTTTTAAATTTGGAGTTGAAACAGAATAACCATAGGGTTCAATGTAACGGCCCGTATCATGTGAGTGAATATATAATATATTTGGTTTCATATTTCACTCCTCCTCCAACTCTTTTTTTATTTCATCATACTGTTCTTTACTAATTTCTTTGTTTTTATATTTTTCATCAGCTTTTTTTCTTACATAACTCTTAGTTTCTTCGCTCTTTTTAGAACTGGCTTTCTTTAAAAACCCTTTTTTATATAAATAATAAAATGCCATACCCATAAAAGCAATAAAGAAAAAAGTCATTTTAATATACCTCACTTTTGTTTTATTTTAGCCTATCTATTAACTCATCTTTTTGTACTGCTTCAAAAGTTCCATTTTCTAAAGAATAAAAACTCTTTTTATCTATTTGCTCATCTAAATATTTAATTTGTTCAGGGTGACATGTCAGAAAGAATATTTGATTGCTATTTTTTAGATTATTAATGATTTTAAATATATTTCTCAAATGATTCGGATCAAAATTAACTAAAGAATCATCAATGATGACAGGCAAAGAAGGCTTTATTTCCATAATTCTATTAATTCTAATTGCCATATATAATTGTTCTCTAGTACCACGACTTAAATGATCTATTTCATTAAATATTTCACCTTCCCTTAGATGAACTTTAAAATTGGGTTCAGTTAAACTATCTAGAGGTTCAATTTTACTATATTCGCCTGAAGTAATTTTATGCAAGATTTCACTAGCTTTACCTAATAATTTATCTTTTTTTTCATTTAAAAACTTCTGCCAATAGTTTTCTAATAAGTAGGAAGCTATTCTATTTTTTGCATACTTTTCCGCTAATGGTTTTAAATTTTTCCTTGCTCTATTTATTTTATTTTCAGCTTTAATTAATTTTTCTTCAGTAGCAAGTTTATTCATATTTAAATTTATTTCTTCTTTTTTGTTTTTAGCATTATCTAACTTTTTATTTAGATCTTCAAGCTCGTCTTTTACAGTTTCATAGACTTCAGTTATATGTTGAAAGGAAACATATTTACTATATTCATCTATAAACACAGATATCATTTCTTTTTGTTCAATATTTTCTTTTAGTTCAAAAGCATTTTTCATTTGTTCTGTTATATTTGTTAATTGACCTTCTATATCTTTTATTCTCTCTCTTTTCTTATTATATTCGTTTGATAATTTTGCTAACTTTTCATACTCCTTGACCTTAGTATACAAATTATCATTTTTATCTCCTATATATTCCATTCCCTTTAAATTATTTATTTCTGTTCGTATCTCTTTTCTCCTACTATTCTTGTTTTTTATTTTTTTAATTATTTTGTAGATTTCATTTAATTTTTCTATATACTTAATTATATTATCAGTATTCTCAATGATATTTTTATTGTTGTAATTTGGATAATGCAATATATTATCAAAATTATTTAAAAAGTTATTAATCCTTTTTAATTCATTTTCAAATTTTTCTTTTTTATTTTTAAATCTTTCTTTACGTCTTTTATATTCAATGTACTTATTTTTTAATTCTATTACATCCTCATAATAATCTTTTAATAGTTTGGGCTGAATTTCTTCACCCAAATTTAAATGATCTTTTAATTCATTAAACTTAATTTCGATTTTCTCTTTTTCTTTAAATGTTTTTTCTAAATCCTGCTCTATAAGACTTTTGTTGTTTGCTAATTCTTCAATATTATCTTTAATATTTTTCTTTTTTCGAATTTTTTCTTCACTTCTGCTTTTAGTAAAATAATATTTATAAAATAAAATTATATCAAGTATATATAAACCCGAAAATTTCCAATCAATAAATAATAATGAGGTTACTATAATAGTATATATTATCAATATAGCTATATATTTTTTGGATTTATTCGATATTTCATCTTGGTCAGAAATTTCTCTTAATTGTTCTTTTTTTGCATCCATTTTATGTTCTAATTCATTTATCTTTTCATTTTTATTAGTGATTTTATTGATTAGAGTTTCATATTCATCAACTAACATTCTCAATTTGTTTTTATATTCAATATCAGTATCTATTTCTAAAAGTCTATCTAAGTTTTCTGATATATCATTACTCAAAGTTGCTGCTTCTTTTTTTAAATTTGTATGTTTTGTATTTAAAGAATTATCTTCTTCTTTTAAATTTTTATATCTTTCTTTTAGACCAGATTTAATATTATTATATTTTTCTATCTGATTTTTTTGTTGTAAGATTGTTTTCTCTATTTCATTTTTATACTGTTCACCTGTATATTCTTCAAATTGGCTTAGAAGTTCAGTGAATTCTTCATTTATTTCCTCATAACTTTTATATAATACTAGCGCTCTATCAGGATAAAAATTGTTCTTTTCAATGGGAATATCATTATACTTATCTTTATTAATTTCTTCCTTAAGTTGGATTCTTTCCTCAATCTTTTTATAATTACTTTTTATTAAATCTAATCTGTTCTTTTTTTTCTTTTTCTTATTTAATTTTTGCTTGTAACCTGCAATTTTATCAATTATCTCTTTTTTTTCATTTTTTAGATTATAATATTTTTTTACTTGAGATTTTGCTTCTTTTTTTAATTTTATACCTTCTTCGATTATTTGGTTATATTCTTTAAAATCATATACATTAATTTTACCAGATTTCCCACCGATATTACTAGCTTGAGTTTTAAAATATTCTTTTAACTTTGGAATCAATGTATATTCTTTTAATCCCGCTCCCATCAATACCGACTGTAGTTTTTCCTTATCATCTACTCCTGTAGGTATTTTTTTTAATTCTTCTAAGGTAATAGTAAAAAGCTGATTATAAGTAAACTGATCTATATCAGCAAATATATTTTCGATCTCATCTTTTCTATTATTTAAAATATTTACTTGAGGATTGGCATATCCATTTATCAAAATATTATAATCATTATTTCCATCAGTCATTATTGCTTCAACATTGTAACTATTACGAGCAGGTGGAATAATATCTTTATTAGGAAATCCATATCCTAAATATCTTAATACTTTAAGAAAAGAAGTTTTACCTGCTCTATTTCCACCACCAATTATATTAAAATGAGGATTCAGATTTTTTAATTCTGCATTTGCAAATATACCAAAATCGCGTATATATATATCTTTATATCTCATTAAAGATCCCTTCTTTCAATGATCTCTTTAATTATTTCATCTTTGGCTTCTTCAAATAATTCTTCTAATATTTGATCAGTAATTTGGAATTCTTTAGGATCCTGATTTTCTAAATCAACTTGTGGATTCCATATATCTCCCATTTGTTTTTTTATGTCTTCTACCTTCTCTTCATTCCCCTTGATATTACTCATAAATGAAATTAATTCTTTAATAAATGGATCTTTTTCAATAATATAATCTAGATCCTGTATTTTTTTAGATGTACGATTAACTACATCATTAATAAACATGGAAGGCATTCGTCCACTATAATATGATCTAAGATTATTTATAATATCTTCTATTGCCTCTTCTTCCTGTTCTTGAAACATATCATATAAGTTTGTTTTTCCTTTTAGCAGTACTCTTATAATATATCCTTGCACTTCTTTATCCAATGATTCGTAATATTTATCTATCTCTTTTTTTAAAAAATATATCAATTCCGAAAGAGTATCTTTATTGAGTTCACTTAAATTTATTTCAAGCCGTTCAAAAATATAATCAGATGTTTTTTTAAATTCATAATAAGTATTTTCAGGTTCTAAATTGACTAAATAATACCCGCCTATTCCAGTTTCACCAATATCTCTACCTTGAGGAATACCAGGATATATAATATACGGGATATGGTCGTTTATAACTTGATTTTGATGAATATGTCCTAAAGCCCAATAATCAATATGTTCATTATCCAAGAGATCTTTTTTAGATACTGGCACATAATTTGAATCATTTGGATCTAGTTGAGTATGTAATAAACCAATATTATAAACACTCTGGTCTGGTGCAGTATAGAAAGTACACATTTTTCTGGATTCAGAACTACCTCTATATGATTGTCCTAAAACCCTAGCAATTAATTTTCCTTCTTCATATATTTCAAAAGTACTAACCTCTTCTGTATCACATATTTTAACATTCTTCGGTAATTGCAAGAGTTCCCCTTCCCTACGATATGGGTCGTGATTACCATTTATTAAATATATATTTATACCATGTTCTTTTAACTTTTCACATTTTTCTTTAAAATAACGTGTTGCCTTAACAGATCTCGATTCATTATCGAAAACATCTCCAGAGATTATTAGAAAATTTACATCATTTTCTATAGCCGCTTCTATTATTTTATCAAACGAATTATATACTGCATTCTTATAACCTTCATCTAAATCTGAATCAAAATCTTTATTAAGCTGAATACGGCTACCTAAATGTAAATCAGCTGTATGTATAAATTTTACAGATGGCTTCATTTTATACCATTCCTTTTTTTGATAGCTATTACTTCTGGAGGATTTTTCTTCTGATTAATAAAATGATAATGTAATACATTATATTTTTTGTAATTTAGTCCACGAGCAAAGTTCAAAACTGCTGCTTTTTCTTCACTTCCACCTTCATGTTCAGAATATATGACAATTACTATCAAACCTCCTTTAGCTAAAATATCTAAAGATATATTTAATGAAGTTATAGTAGTCTCCTTTTCAGTTTTAACTTCTTTTTTGGAACCCGGTAGAAATCCTAAATTATAAATAATCCCATCTATTTTTTTATTTACATACTTATCTATATTTTCATGACCATCATTAATATAATCTATATTAATATTAAGCTCTTTTTCTTCAATCTTTTTTTTGGTATTATTAATTGCTTCTTTTTGAATATCAAAAGCATATAATTTACCATTAGAATCTATTTTGTTTGCTAAAAATAAAGTATCTTTTCCATTACCACAGGTTGCATCAACAAGAATATTCTTGTTTTCTAGATAATTATTAAACAACCAATGAGAAAATTCTACACCTTGCATTAAATCCATCATAAAACCTCCAAAAACTCTTATTATATATTATTATTTCTAGAAAAGTAAGAAAACACCTGTATGTATTATTACAAAAGAAAGAATACTTTCTTAATACGACTTCATCAGAAAAATTTAGACAATTAAAAAACTGCCGGGAAAATATCCCCGACAGTTTCTTGTAATCATTTAGAATTTAGAAAAAATAAAATCCATTATTTTTCAACAGATCATTAATTACTTTATCTCTGTAATTATTACTGTTGAATTGGTGATTATATCGTTCCTTCTTCACCTTTTTCTTGTAGAATTTAAACATTTCAAATGTCCCCCTTTCATAAATTTGGTAGGGAACATCCTCGCTACAACTCTACTTTGTTCCAATATATAAAATTAATACTACTCAATTTAACTCTTATTCTTAAGACCAGTATAACTTAACTTTCTAGTTATTGCAATAGTTTATTTACATTTATTTTAACAAAAATTATTAAAATATTTTAGTATGTTTACACAAATAAAAATGGTACCCCTAGCAGGAATCGAACCTGCGCACTCGGCTCCGGAGGCCGATGCTCTATCCACTGAGCTACAGGGGTTTATAACATATTAAAATTATATTACACTTAAATATTAAAGTCAATCGATATATTTTTCCCATTCTTCATATAATTCCTCTAATTCTTTTTTTAACTCCTGATGTTCAAATTTTAATTTTTTTAACTTTTTATAGTCATCAATATTTTCTGGATCTGTCATTTTTTGTTCTAAAGTTTTAACTTTTTGCTCTTTATCTTCAATTTTATTTTCTATTTTATTTAAAGATCTTTTTCTTCTTCTTTCTTTTCTTTCTCTTTCTTTTTGTCTAAAATAATAATTATCTTTTTTTTCATCATTATTATTCTCTTCATCATTAGCTTCTTCTATTTTAAACTCTTCTTTCTTTTCTTTATAATAATCATAATCTCCATAATATTTAGTTAGATCATAATTTTTTAATTCATAAGTATAGTCAATTATTTTATTGATAAAATATCTATCATGGGATACTACTAATACAGTTCCAGGGTAGTCTTTTAATACATCCTCTAATACCTCTCTTGAAGGTAAATCCAAATGATTTGTAGGTTCATCTAATACTAAAAAATTATAATTTCCATTCATTAATTCTAAAAGTCTTAATCTACTTTTTTCACCACCACTTAAATCTTTAACCTTTTTAAAAACCTCTTGCTCTGTAAAAAGAAAAGCTCCAAGTGCATTACGTGCTTCGCTAATTTTCATTGAACAACTTTTAACTAAAGCAGTGATTAAATCATCTTCTGGATCAAATTTTTCAATCTCTTGTCTGTAATATCCCATTTTAACACTGGCTCCCAATTCTACATCCCCTTTATCAGGGTTTAGGTCACCATTTATTATATCTAATAATGTAGTCTTACCTGAACCATTAGCACCAATTATAGCTGCTTTATCTTGCCAATATAGGTTTAAATCAAGTCCATTAAGTAAAGTTTCATTATCAAAGCTTTTATTGATATTATTTACTTTTAAAACTTCATCCCCGCTTCTTTTGTCAATCTCTAAATCCAAATTCATTTTTTTACCATATAAAGAAGGTTTCTCCATCTCATCTATTCGTTCTAAACGTTTTTCCATAGCTTTCGCTCTTTTAAACATCTTTTCGCTATCTCTGGAACGACCCCAAACTCGGAGTTGATGTATAGATTCTTCTAATTTTTTTATTTTTTTCTGTTGGTTTTTGTACTCTCTCATTCTTTGTTCAAATCTTCTTTTTCTTTCTTCTAAGTAGTAACTATAATTACCATAATATTTTTCATCACTACCATTTTTAATTTCAACAATTCTTTCGATTACTTGATCTAAAAAATATCTATCATGAGAGATAATAATAACTGCACCTGTATATTTTTTCAAATATTCTTCTAGCCACTGGATAGATTCAATATCAAGGTGATTTGTGGGCTCATCTAGTAATAAAAGATCTGGTTCTTTTAATAATAATTTGATTAAACCAACCCTGGATTTTTCCCCACCACTTAAAAATGAAATTTTTTTATTAAGCTCTTCACCTTCAAAACCAAGTCCTGAGGCTACTTGCACTATTTTGTTTTCATATTCATATCCACCATTAATTTCATACTCATGGCTTAAATTACTATATTCTTCCATCAGATTTTCTAGTTTTTCATGATTTTTATTTTCCTTATTAAAAGTACTAATCTTATTTTCCAAATCTTTTAACTTCTTTTCTATTTCTCGAAGATCATCAAAAACAGTTAAAAGCTCCTCATATATGGTATTATTCAAAGTAAACTCAGGGATTTGATCTAATAATCCTACACTAATATCATTTCTTAGAGAAAGATTTCCTTCTTGGAAATTTTCTTGTCCGGCAATAATTTTGAAAAGAGTAGTTTTACCAGATCCATTTGAACCAATTAAAGCTACTTTTTCACCTTTATTTACTGACATTGAAAAGTTTTCTAATATTTGATGTGTGCTATAAGATTTTGATATTGAATCTAAATTAACTACGACCATAGTTATCCTCCACTACCAGTGTTTTATTGTTTCAAAATCAACTCTATCTAGAAATTCTTTTATTAAATCTTGATAAGCCCCTTCAACTATAATATGATGATTTCCAATAGGCTCTGTTAAAAAGTAATTAATATCATCTTTTTTGAAATCAACTAATATTTGGGTTCTACATGCAAATTCACTATTTAAGTTGTTAATAAGTTTAGCATCTTTATATACAACATGATTTAATCCCGGGCCACCTAACTTAAATAAAGTAATATCACCTTTATTCAATTCTCCCTGGATTCCAACTCCTATTCCAGTTTCAAAATGGGATCTAATTATATAATCATTAACTGAATTGGTAGCAATAGTACAATGAGCAAATTTCACTTTGTTTTTATTTGTGTTTAATGAAACAGGATTTGCCATAAATGGAATCTTATCTGTTAAATAATTGATTACCATCATAGATACTGTTGCTGGAACATCTCCTTCACAACCAGCCACAATACCCTCATTGTTTAATAGCGATAAAGCTAAGCAACCAGTTGTACCTAATTCGGTCACCAAGTCAAAACATCGAATTGTTAATGCATTTATTTCATATTTTTTTACAATTTCTTTTAAAGCATAATAAACTTTTGACGCTTTAATCAAATCTTTTTTGGTTGGTTCTTTAATAGATACAGCCTCTCTTGAAAACTCATCAGTAAGTTTTTCAGCCTGTTCGTCCTTAATTTCATTGTACTCATTAATTACATCTTGCATGGGTATATCAACCACATCTATACCCCATTTTTCTTTAACGCTTTTTTTATTAATATGGCTATCAATTAGCCAATCTGAAGGCTCACCTATTACTCCTAATTTACTATTGCTAATTTTATCTATTGTTTTATTTACAGTAACTATATTTTTTAATTTATTAGATATTTCAACAGGCTTTCCATGAAGTATTCTTCCATCTCTTCCTTGAGATTGAATCCAGCTTAAAATTTCCATAGAAGCAGCTAAAGAGTTGTGTAAAGAAGTTGCTATTAAAATAGTAGGACCTTCTAAATTATCAAATATATCCTTAAATAAATTTTCAGTTCCACCGGTTTTTACAAAAATGGTAATTAAATCATATTCTTTCTTTTTATCAGAATTTAAAACCTCTTTATCAATCTCTTCAATATTTATCTCCTTGGAAAGATCTTTCACAAATTGTTCAAGAGTTTGTGAAATGGAATCTTCATCATGAATTGGTGAAAATAGTGAATACATCCCAATCTTCATATATTATCATCCTCTCAATAAAGTTTAGTGATTTATGGAAGATTATAAATAGGTTCTTCAACATTTTTCCTATAAATAACAAACACATTTCCTATAACCTGAACTATTTCAGCTCCCATTTTATCACAGACATTTTCTGCAACTTCATTGATATTTTCCAATGAATTATCTAATATTCTTATTTTTACTAACTCGTGGTCATCCAATACTTTATCAATTTGATCATAGACTGATTCATTTAATCCTTCTTTACCAATATGAACATAAGGTTTTAAATTATTAGCCTTACTTCTTAAATAACTTCGTTGTTTTCCTGATAACATATATATACCTCCTACTCCATATATTCAAATTCTATAGGGCCAATTATTACAGTATCCCCATCTTTAATTCCACTTTTTCTCATTAGCTGATCAAGTTTATGATGTCTTACAATTCTTAATAACCTTTGTACTGACGCATCATTGTTAAAATCAGTTTTTTCTACAACTTCATCAATTAATTCTCCAACAACCTCATATTTATCATCAGCTATTTTATTGATTTCCATTTTGTTTTCATCAACAAAATCAGGTTTGATTAATACATTCTCTTTTGCCTTGACTTCTTTTTCTTTCTCCGGTAGTGTTTCTAATTTTTGTCCAACATGATATTTTAAAGCATCTACACCTTCTCCAGTAACTGCGGAAATAGGAAAAACTTCAAAACCTCTTTTAGTTAATTCCTCTTTAACTTCTGGTAAGTTATCACGGGCTTCTTTTAAATCCATTTTATTTAAAGCAATAATTTGAGGTAAATTTGCTAACTCAGTATCATATTCTCTCAACTCTTTATTAATATTTTCAAAGTCTTGAATAGGATCTCTTCCCTCTATACCAGAGACATCTACTACATGGATTAATAGTCTTGTACGTTCTAGATGTTTTAAAAATTCATCACCCAAGCCAACTCCTTCATGGGCTCCTTCGATTAGTCCGGGAATATCAGCCATAACATATGATTTATATTCACCGTAAGAAACAACCCCTAAATTTGGTTCAAGGGTTGTAAAATGATAAGAATCAATTTCAGGTTTAGCTGCTGATACTTTTGATATTAAAGTAGATTTACCAACATTAGGATAGCCAACAAGTCCAACATCAGCTAGCAACTGTAATTCTAGGCGAATCTTATATGTTTCGCCTTTTTCTCCTTCTTCAGAAAATTTAGGGGCTTTACGAGTAGATTTTTTAAATCTCGCATTACCTCTACCTCCTTTTCCACCTTTAGCTACAATATATTCTTCTCCATCGTCTTTTAAATCTGCTAATATTTCATTTGTGTCATCATCATAAACTAAAGTCCCGGGAGGTACTTTTAAATAAAGATCTTTTCCATCTTTACCACGCTGATTTTTTCCACGTCCATGAGAACCTTTCTCAGCTTTATAGAAATTTTTATATTGAAAATCAGCCAAGGTATTTAAACCTTCATCAACTCTCAGTATTACATCTCCACCATGGCCTCCATCGCCGCCATCAGGACCGCCCATAGCTTCAAATTTTTCTCTTCTAAAACTTACAACACCATTACCTCCATCACCGCTCTTTACTTTGAATACTACTTCATCTACAAACAATTATCTCACCTACCTTATATCTTAATACAATAAAACCCTCAGCACAAAAGTACTGAGGGATTTTTTTAAAAATTAATTTGATTAACTTATTAATGCATCCACCTGATCTTCAGTATATACACTAATTTGACGAGATTTTCTACCTTTTCTTTCGAATTTTACAAACCCATCTACTTTAGAAAAGAGGGTATCATCTTTACCTCTTCCTACATTTAAACCGGGTTTGAATTTAGTTCCCCTCTGACGAACTAAAATACTTCCTGCAGGAACAAATTCCCCGTCAAACTCTTTTACTCCTAGTCGTTTCGATATGCTATCTCTACCATTCTTAGAACTTCCAACACCTTTCTTTTGAGACATTAAACTCCCCCCCTTCAGTATGTTGAATTTTATTCTTTATAAAAATTAAACTTCAATATTTTCAATTAAAACTTTAGTGTACGGTTGACGGTGGCCAGTTTTCTTAGAATAACGCCTTTTGGGCTTATACTTTAAAACGACAACCTTTTTATCTTTACCTTGTTCAAGAACTTTACCGGTTACCTTCGCATTCTCAATATACGGTCTTCCGAATTTATATCCTTCTTCATCTGAATACTGTAAAACCTTATCAAATGTAACTTCATCTTCAGCTTCAGCATCCAACTTTTCAACTTTTAGAATTTGTCCTTCTTTAACTTTATATTGTTTTCCACCGGTTTTAATTATTGCATACATTACTATATTACACCTCCTTTACCTCAGACTCGCCGAAAATTAGGCAGCCTTTTAAAAGACATTTTAAAGCCCATTTCGTGCGGTTTTGGTAAATTACCTCATTAAAAGGTATACACATTACCGACAATTTATTTTAGCACAGTTTTACCTTATAGTCAAGCCTATTACAGGTTTAATCATTATTTTAGTTATTGATTTAAACTAAATATAAAAGTAATAAATAAACTATTATACTAATTTAGCTTTGGCAAAAGTACGATGTACTTCCCTAATTTCCACTTCCACGGTTTCTTCTTTTAAATGTCCACCATTTTTTACAATGATAATATAACCTTTTATTCTTGCAATACCATCATCTTCATTATGCAAATGAGTATCTTCAATATAAACTTCGTATTTTTCTCCCTCATTTACCGGTAATGCCATTCTTTTTAAATCTTTTTTGGTTCCTTTACTTATAATTTCATAATTTTCAATATGATATTCATTGTTTCCTCTAATATATATATCCATATCCAATTCTTCTTCTAACTCAGCAAGTTTATCTCCACCTGCTCCAATCAAAACTGAAGCTACGTCTGGATGTAATTCAATTAATATTGCAGCTACATTTTCTTCATTTGAAATACTTTTTAATTCTCTTATTATATCCATAGCCATTGTAGTTTCAGATCTTACTAAACCAGTTCCTTTACAATAAGGACAATCTTTTTGGAATAATTCTCCTAATTCTTCTCTAACTTTTTTTCTAGTAATTTCAACTAAACCCAATTGGGTTAAACCTAACATTGCAGTTTTAGTTCTATCCTTAGCCAATTCTTCTTCTAAAACTCTTAAAACTTCTTTTTTGTTTTGCTCAATTGACATATCTATAAAATCTATTATAATGATCCCGCCAATATCTCTTAATCTTAATTGTCGTGCAATTTCTACAGCTGCCTCAACATTTGTTTTAAAAACAGTGTCTTGTAAATTCTTTTTACCAGTGAATTTACCTGTATTCACATCAATAGATACCAAGGCCTCTGTATTATCAATTATTACATAGCCACCAGACTCTAACCAAACTTTTCTTTTCCATAATTTTTCTATTTCATTTTCAACTTGATACGTATCAAATATTGGAGTAGTTCTTTTATAAAGTTGTATTTTATGTTCTGAACCTGGAACGCTTTTTTCAGCCAACTGATTTAACTTCTCATACTCTTCTTCATCATCTATTACAATTTTGTTTACTTCCGGACTTAAATAATCTCTAACAATTTGTTTAATTAACTCAGCATCTTTATAAATTAAAGATGGAGTATCAGCTTTTTTGTAATCTTTCCAGATATTATTCCATAAATGGAGTAAAAAATTAAAGTCGTTTTCTATAATTTTTTTGGGCTTACCTTCTGTATTTGTTCTTACAATTACACCATATTTATCTTTTATTAATTCTTCAGCTATATCTTTTAGTCTATTTCTTTCTTTGTTATTATTAATCCTTCTAGAAATACCTGTCCTATTCTCAAAGGGCATTAGTACAAGGTATCTACCTGGTAAAGTAACTTTACATGTAACTTTGGGCCCTTTGGTTCCTATAGGTTCTTTGACCACTTGAACCATAATTTTTTGTCCGGGTTGTATAACTTCTTTAATAGATAATTCATTTTTACGCCATTTTTTTTCTTGTTTATTACTTAATAAAGGATAAACATCACTAATGTGTAAAAATGCATTTTTTTCAAGCCCAATATCTACAAAACCTGCCTGCATCCCGGGCAAAACATCCTTTACTCTTCCTTTATATATGTTGTAAACGATTTGATCATAAGTATCCCTTTCAAACATGATGTCAATTAAATTATTGTTTTCCTTTATTGCTGCTCTTTTTTCTCTTATACACGAATTTATAATTATTTGTCTACTCAATCCTCAATCACCTCTTTTTTTAACACTTCCTTATGTATAGGTTTAAACAACTTACCTTCTTTTCTTACATATAAACCAAGTCTTTTAATATTCACCAGGGGAATATCTCTTACCTTCCCATCAGTTTCTAACTTTAATGCCCTGACCACTTCTTGTGGTCTTACATTTCCACTACTTCCTGTACTAATAGTAAATTCCCAAATATTATCTTTTACAACTTTCCCATTATAAATCATAGGAGCTAAATCAATCAATCTATCATCTTTTTTTCTCCTATAACGAGTAATTTCCATTTCATCTTTATCTAAAAATTCAGAAATGATTTTTTCAGCATTAATATCATCATTCTCTAAAGACATTTCATATTCATACCTGGCAGTGTTCACTATTGCCTGCAGAGATTTATCATCATCACTAATTTCAACTATCTCAAAAACCTTTATTCCTTCTGGTAAAAATTTATTTATTTCATTTTTTAATAGATTAAATGATATTTTTTCTTTTAATTCTAAATCAAAATATTCACTATAGCCTATCATTCCTACTGGTAATGGTTGTGACATTGAAAATATTATATGAGGATTATAACCTTGGGTATATTTAACAGGCAATTTAGCCCTACGAAAAGTTCTTCTAAAAGTATTCATTAATTCTAGATGAGATATATATTTAAGTTCATCTCTTTTTTCATATTCAGCTCTAATTAACATTATAATCATCCCCAACTATATCTAGGTCCACATCTAAATTAAAACAAATATTACAACCCTTGCAATCAGCAAATCTACAATCAGTAGTAGGGGAATCATTGAGAGCTTTTTTATATTCTTTTTCTAAAAACTTAGGATTTAATCCCATATTTATATGGTCCCAAGGAAGAATTTCATCTAAATCTCTTCTCCTTAAATAAAAATCAGGATCAATATTATTTTCTCTAAATGCTTCTAACCATCTTTCAAAATCGAAAAAATCTCCCCAACCATCAAATCTGGCACCTTTTTCCCAAGCACTTATTAATACCTTGGAAAGTCTTCTATCACCTCTAGAAAATATACTCTCTAGTAAGGAAAGGTCTTCATCATTCCAACTAAACTTTATACCCTTTTTGTTTAAATGAGATCTTAAAAATCTTATTTTTTCTTGCAATTGATCCTTATTAACCATAGGTTCCCATTGAAAAGGAGTAGAAGCTTTAGGAATAAAAGTTGAAATACTCACATTAATTCTAATTGGTTTCATTCTCTTATCCGTATTTTTTCTAATCTCTTGTCCTTTATTTAAAACATTATTTACTAGATCTACAATTCCTTTTAAATCTGCTCGCTCTTCAGTTGGTAGACCAATCATAAAATATAGTTTTACGGTAGACCAACCTTCCTTAAAAGCAGCTTCAACAGCATCATACAAATTCTTCTCAGAAACTCCTTTATTTATTACATTTCTTAATCTAGCAGTTCCTGCTTCCGGAGCAAATGTTAAGCCTGTTTTTCTAACTTTTTGAACTTCTTTAGCCAATTCCACAGAAAATTCATCTACTCTTAAAGAAGATAACGAAATACTTATTTTATCCCCTTCATATTTTTCAGTTAATTCTTCTACTAATTCTTTGACTTCAGTATGATCAACAGTACTTAAAGAAGTTAAAGAAATTTCTTCATAACCAGTATTTTCTAAAATGTTATCTATTTGTTTTAATAAAGTTTCTTTTGATCTTTCTCTTACCGGTCTATAAGTTATACCAGCTGAACAAAATCTACAACCTTTTGTACAACCCCTTGATACTTCTACAGTTGCCCTATCATGTACAATTTCCATATAAGGTACTAAAAATTTTTCGGGATAAAAAGCATTATCGAGGTCTGTCACAAGTTGTCTGGTTACATTTGCTTTAATCTCTTCACTTACAGGCTCAATATTTTTAATATGTCCACTTTCATGATAATCAACATTATATAAAGAAGGAACATAAACACCAGGGATATGAGATAGTTTTTTTAATATTTCTTTTTTTTCATAACCACTATTCTCTAAATCTTGATATTTGTTTATTATATCCACAATATAATCTTCAGCTTCACCTATAAATATTAAATCAAAAAACTTTGCGACTGGTTCTACATTACTTACAATAGAACCTCCCCCAATAACTAAAGGAGCTTCTTTTTTTCTTTTTGAGCTATAAAATTCTAATCCTGCCAAATCTAATATTGTTAAAATATTAGTGTAACTCATTTCATATTGAAGAGTAAAAGCAAGAATATCAAATTCATCCACACTGCGTCCTGACTCAAGTGAGAAAATTGGTAAATCCTCTTCCCTCAATAGACTTTCAAAATCAGGCCACGGTGAAAATGTTCGTTCACAAATAATATTATCTTCTTGATTCAATAGATGATAAATAATTTTTAGACCCAAATGAGACATACCTATTTCATAAGTATCAGGAAATGCAGTTAATACTTTGATTGAGTCCTCCTGCCATTCCTTTTTTATGATATTATACTCATTACCAATATATCTTTCAGGATTAGTTACCTCCATTAGTCTATCATATATTTTTTCTCTTACGTTCATTACTTACACCTCAGTAGTACGAATTATTAAAAATGTAATTTCTTTTTTCTTATATTAATATTTAAAACAATTCCTATTGCAATAATAGAAGTTACCATCGACGTTCCTCCATAACTAATAAAGGGAAGTGGAATACCAGTAATTGGCATTAACCCCATTGTCATACCAATATTTTCTACAACATGGAAGAAAAACATTGCTATAATTCCGGTAACTACTAACTTGCCATATCTATCCTTTGCCTGCATTGCAATATTAAATAATTGCCAGAACAATACAATAAATAAAGCTATCACAATTAAAATACCTATAAACCCAAATTCTTCACCTAATACAGAAAAAATAAAATCTGTATGTTTTTCTGGTAAAAAGTTCAGCTGGTTTTGGGTTCCTTCAAATAAACCTTTACCCGTTAATCTACCGGAACCAATTGCAATTTTAGATTGAATAATATTATACCCAATCCCTTGTGGATCAATATTTGGATTAATAAAAGCTATCAATCTATTCAATTGATATTCTTTTAAAAAAGGTAATGGAGTATTAAAAAAGATATGTGAACTTATTAGGGTCACAATAGATAAAAATCCTCCACCAAAAATACCATAAAGAATCTTTTTATTAAAACCTGCGACATAAAGCATTGATATTAAAATTATTAGTAATACCAAAGCAGTACCTAAATCATTTTGTAAAATGATTAATACAAAGGGAATTAAGAAATAAATAAAAGGTAAAACCATATCTTTTAATGAATTCAGTTCATCCTTATGGTCCAATATAGTAGCCAACACTAGTACCAATACTATTTTAGAAACCTCAGATGGTTGAAAATTTATGAACCCAATATCTATCCACCTTCGACCACCTGCTATATTAGCTCCATATATATGCGTCATAAATAATATGATTACCATTGAACCAAATATTAATTGATAATACTCTTTAAATATTCTATAATCAAAAAACTGTATAAAAATTGCAACAATAAAACCTAGAATTGCTGCAATTATCTGCTTTTTTAAATAAATAGAACCATTAGAATCAACTCTATTTATTTCCACCGCAGAAGAAATAGCAATTATCCCAATAATAATTAATAAAATAGTTGTAATAGGGATATAAATATTTATGTTTTTGAATAACTTTTTATTTAATTGCATAGATAACTTCCTTTTATTGTTCCTTCCTCCTAAGTGGGAAATTAGCAACCATAGCCATCATTTGGTCTTCACGGTTGATTTCCATATCAATTTCCCGATCATCAACATCTACATACTTTTTCATTACCTTTAATAAATCTTTCTTTAAAGACTCCATCTCAGATGGTGACAGATTTATTCTATCCTGTACTAAAATAAATTGTAGTCTTTCCTTTGCAACATTTTTACTGGAATCATCTTTCTCTTTTTTCTTTTTAAATCCTAAGAATTCTAATAAACCGATTGTAATTACCCCCTTTATTAAGAAAAACTAAATAATTTTTTGAGTTTTGTAAAAAATGTTTTATCTTCTAAAGAAATAAAATTAACTTCCTGTCCTGAAATCCTGCGAGCAATATTCTTGAATGCAGTACCAGCTTTAGGATTATCTTTTAATACAACTGGTTCCCCTCTATTTGAGGATACAACTATTATCTGGTCTTCAGGTACAATACCCTTTAGTTTTACTGCTAAAATTTCTATTATATCTTCAATACTCATCATATCTCCCCTACTAACCATTTCAGGATTTATTCTATTTATAATCACCTCTGGATCTTTAATTCCTTCAGCTTCTAATAAACCAATAATTCTATCTGCATCTCTAACAGCTGAAACTTCAGGTGTTGTAACTATTAATGCAAAATCAGCCCCAGCTATAGCATTTTTAAAACCTTGTTCTATACCAGCAGGAGAATCAATAATAACATAATCCATATCTTCTTTTAACTCATCGACTAATGTTTTCATTTGTTGAGGTTGTACTGCTGTTTTGTCTCTTGTTTGAGCTGCCGGTAGTAGAAATAAATTTTTATGCCTTTTATCTCTTATTAATGCCTGTTCCAATCTACAATTCTCTTCTACTACATCAACAATGTCATAAACAATTCTGTTTTCCAGTCCCATAACTACATCTAAATTTCTAAGACCAATATCAGCATCAATTAAACATACTCTATGGTCCATCATAGCTAATGCAGTCCCTATATTAGCAACTGTAGTTGTTTTGCCAACTCCACCTTTTCCCGAAGTTATAACTATTGCTTTACTTGCCAATTTATTCCCTCCATTTTTATTATTATATTTCAAAATTTTCTACCATAATATTACCTTCCTGAATAAACGCTCTTTCTGGTTTAAGGTTCTTATTTTTAGAACTTTCTTCAGGAGGTCTTGCAATTTTTTTAGAAATTCTTAATTGAGTAGGGTCTAATTTTAAAGCTGTAACAGAAGCTTTATCAGAACCACCTGCCCCAGCATGCACAACTCCTCTGATTTTTCCAAAAACTACTATGTCTCCTCCTGCAACCACTTCGGCTCCAGGATTAATATCACCGATTATTACTACATTACCAGCTTTTTTAATTTTTTGTCCAGATCTTAATGTCCTATTAATTAAAATTGTTTCCCCTTCATTACTTATTTCAAGTGTATTAGTTTTTTCCTTATTAATAACATCACTAGTAAAAATTATATTTTTTACATCTTTATATCCCCTAGCAATATTTACTATTTCATTAAGCTGATCTATTTTAAAGCTGCTCTCAGCTATATTTATATACAAATCTGCACCAGCATAAAAATTAGTAGCACTTTCTACATGATCTCTTAATGCATCTTTTATGCGATTAAAATTTGCTTTTGGATCTAAAGATAAAACTATACCATCTTTAGCTACTTTAAACGTAATAGGTGATTTCATAATATAATTATCCTTCCTTTTCGTTATAATAAATTCGCTAATAAAAAATGAAATCCTTTTCTAATTAGAAGAAAATACCTCACTAATATACCTATCTAGTGGTTCTGACTCTTTAGAATTATTTTCAACCACCGTTTCTGTATTTTCTCTTTTGACAGTATTCTCTTCTTTTGAATCATCTTCAAGATTGAAATATTCTTTAATTATATCCCCAGCAATAGGGAGAGCATAACTACTCGAACTACCATTTTCTATAAATATTAACACAGCAATTTGAGGGTCATCACTTGGGGCAAAACCTCCAAACCAACCGTGACTTACATCAGTAGTACCGGACTGAGCAGTTCCTGTTTTACCTGCCACACTAATCGGAAAATCCCTAAAAGTACTCCTAGCTGTCCCATATGAGGACATAGTAACTTCTTCCATACCTTCATGTAAGATATCAAATAATTTCTCATTATAATCTAATTCTTTTATTACTTTGGATTGTTGATCATATACCATTTGACCATTTGCATTCATAATTTTGTCAACTAAATAAGGACGATATAGGGTACCTTTGTTTGCTATAGCGGAAATATAATTTACCAATTGGAGTGGAGTCGTTAGAAGTCCACCCTGACCGATTGATAAATTAACAGAATCCCCAGGATTCCAACCACTTTTATTTTCACTTATTGGTGTGTCAGGAACTTTTCCAGCTTTTTCTTCTGGTAGATCAATCTGAGTTTTAGTGCCTAATCCATAATTTAAAGCGGTTTGAACCAATTTTTCCCCTTTATATTTCTCATATAATCTATATCCTAATTTATAAAAGACAATATTATTTGATCGAGCAATGGCTTTAGTGAAATCTAATTTACCTTCTCCACCAGGATGCCAATTTCTGAAAGGCCTTGACCACTGAGGAATATAAAACAAGCCATTTTCATCTTCAAATTCAGTTTCGCCATTTACATTTAGAAATTCTATAGCTGCTGTTCCTGTTACTAATTTAAATAAAGAACCAGGCGGTACTGCTGCCATTGTATTTCTATCTAACATCGGCTTTAATGGGTTTGCCGCTAATTCTTTATAATCTTTTTCAGATAAACCTGATGTGAATGTTGCTAAATCGAAATCAGGATAACTTGCCATTGCTAAGACTTTACCATTATTAGGATTTATTACAATTGCAGAACCTCCAGTTGGTGGATATCTTTCTGAATCATTTTCTGCTTCTTCTATCAGTCTTTCTATATGTCCTTTCAGAATCTTTTCTGTTTCTCTTTGAAAATTTAAATCGATATTTAATATTATATCATTACCCGGCACAGGAGGTTTCGTACCTATCTCCTTGACTTTTTCACCAAGATTATTTACTTCAATTTGTCGGATTCCATCAACACCCTTTAAATAAGATTCATATTCTTTTTCAAGACCAGATTTACCTATCATATCCTGAACATTATAACTACTTATGCCTTGAGTAGAATATTTCTCTAATTCACTTTTATTGATTTCACCAACATATCCTATTAAATGAGAAGCAGTATTACTGTAAACATAATCTCTAACTGAAGATTCTCTTACCAATACTCCTGGTAGCTCTTCAGAATTTTCTAATAATATAACCATGTTTTCTTTATCAATATTACGTTTTAAAATAAGTCCATTTCTATTATTAATATTCTTTTTGCTAAATTCATAATTTTCTATAAGTCTTTCATAATTTAAAGAAGTCAAGTTAGCAATATTTTCTATTAAAGTTTCAACATTTATTTCGGGGGGAATTTCATTTGGAAGTAAATACAAATCGTGGGATAACTTATTACTTACCAGTATTTCACCTTCCCGGTCAATAATTTTGCCTCTTGGAGCACTAATTGGACGAAATGAAGTCCTATTTCCCTCTGAGAGATTATAAAAATAATCTCCTTTGATTATTTGTAGTTGAAAACTTCTTAGTATCAATACAGCAAATATTATTAACAATACTATTTTAAAAATTTTAATTCTATCTTCCATAATAATTTTCTCCACCATAAAAAGTTTTATAAAAAATAATATAAATTAAAAACGATAATACACCATTATATAAAGCACTTGGTAAGATGACAGATCTTATAGTTACCCAGTAGTTAATACTAAATATTAATTCCTCGGATAATATAATAGCTAATAAGTAATAAACAATTGATGCAAAAAATGTAGTAATTGGAGCTAATAAATAATTACCTTTATAAAAATGTCCCTCTAAAAAACCAGATATAAAAGCAAGAGGACCTTTAATAATTGTATTTATAGAAATAAAATTTCCTAGAAAAATATCCTGCAGTAATCCCCCGATAATTCCTATGAGTAGACCTGTCTTTGGTCCTTCTAAAATAGAAGTCACTACTATTAGAACCAAAAGAAAGTCAGGTTTAATTCCCCACGGAGTATATACGGAAAAGAGTATAATCTGCAGGATTAATCCAATTATTAATATCAATACAAAGATGATATTACGATTCAAAAAGAGCCCTCCTAAAAATCAGTTATAACCAATACTTCCTCAATAGTCTTTAAAGAACTAAATAATTTTATTTTTGCACTTTGGGATAGACCATAATTATCAGAATTTATTTCTTTTACTACTCCTATCGGAAGACCTTTAGGATAGTTATTGGAAAATCCTGAAGTAACAATAATATCACCATTTTGAATATCAGCATCCCATGAAATTTTATCCATTATATTAACTTGATCATTATTTAATTGACCGTTAACCATACCTATTGTTCTCGAATCAGTTCTTTGGACAATTCCCCCTACTGTAAACTCTGGATCATGAATTAAAGCAATTTGAGAACTACTGGATCCTACATAATCTATTCTACCAACTAAAGATCCATTGTAACTAATTACAGGCATCTGTTTTCTTATCCCATCATTCGAACCTCTATTAATTATTACTTTGTTCTCCCAAAGCGAGGGACTAAATCCTATTACAGTAGCTCCAAGTGTTTCAAAAGGAACATGTTCTTTGAATGATAATAATTCCCTTAATCTTTTATTTTCTCTCTTATAACTTTCAAGTCTTAAATTTTCAAGTTTTAATGTAGCTATTTGACGTTCTAAATTTTTGTTTTTCTCCATAACTTCATCCACGTTTAATATTCCCTGCCAATAATAAACAGTGTTATAATATAAATCCGAAAAAAATTCAATAATTGGACTTAATAAATTATATATCCCCCTTTCAATATATTGAAAATAGGGGATATTTATATTGAAATAATATAGTGCACCTACAATTAGTAGTAATGCAACCAAGATTGAAACAAATATTATTCTTCCTTTATTACTCAATTTATATTCCCCCTATGATAATTTTTTTGGGGTAATTAATAGATCTTTTATTTTATCAAGCTCTTCTAAAGCAATACCAGTACCATTCACAACGCAATCTAGAGGCTCTTCAGCTAGGTAAACAGGCATTTGTGTTACATCAATTAATAAATCATCTATTCCGTGTAATAAAGCACCTCCACCAGTTAAAATAATACCTCTACCCATGACATCAGAAGCAAGTTCAGGCGGGGTTTTTTCTAAAGTACGTTTTACAGCATCTAATATATTATTGACTGGTTCTTTTAAAGCTTCTTTTATTTCTTTAGAATTAATTGTTACAGTTTTAGGTAGACCATTTACTAAGTCTCTTCCTTTAATTTCTTTAGTTAAACCACCATTTTCTCCGGTGGCAGTTGCTGTACCAATGTCGATTTTAATCTGTTCTGCTGTTCTTTCTCCAACCATCAATTTATATTCTTTTTTAATATATTGGGAGATAGCTTCATCCATTTCATCTCCACCAATTCTTATAGAAGTACTTGTTACAATCCCACCTAATGAAATAACAGCTACTTCTGTAGTACCTCCACCTATGTCAACAATCATATTTCCTGTGGGTTCATGAATAGGCAAACCAGCTCCTATAGCTGCTGCCATAGGTTCTTCAATTAAAAACGCACTTCTAGCACCAGCTTGAAGTGCTGCATCGATTACAGCTCTTTTTTCTACTTCCGTTACTCCAGATGGAACACAAATAATAATTCTAGGCCTAACTAATCTATTTCTCTTATGGGCTTTGCGAATAAAATGCCTTAACATTGTTTCTGTAACATCAAAATCAGCTATAACACCATCTTTCATGGGTCTAACTGCTTTAATATTCCCAGGAGTTCTACCAATCATATTTTTAGCTTCATTTCCTACTGCTAAAATTTTATGATCTTTTTCTTTTAAAGCCACGACAGAAGGTTCCCTTATAATAATTCCTTTACCTTTTACATAAACAAGTGTATTTGCTGTTCCTAAATCTATTCCCATATCACGGGAAAAAGGTGCACTTAAAAAATTAAACAACTTTTATTCCTCCTTTAATAGTTCAAAATAAGTTTCTTTCTTTTAGGCTAATAAATTTTCCATCACCAATAATTATATGGTCTAGTACTTCGATACCAATTATATCCCCTGCAGTTGACAATCTTTTTGATACCTCAACATCATTTTGGCTTGGGGTAGGGTTACCGCTGGGATGATTATGTACAATTATTATTGAAGCACAACTTTTTTTAATCGCCTTTTTAAAAACCTCTCTTGGATGAACTACTGAACTTGCTAATCCACCCTTAGATATTAATTCTTTCGCAATCATCTTATTTTTTACATCCAACATTATTACATATAAATGTTCTTGTTTGAGATGTCTAAGCTCTGACATTAATAGGGAGGCTACATCAGAAGAGGAATTTAAAATAATTTCCCCTTGAAATTTACAGCTATTAATTCTTTTACTCAATTCTATTACTGCACATAATTGAGTGCTTTTTGCAATTCCAATTCCTTTATATTTCATAAATTCTTCCGGGGTTAAGTCTATAATCCCTTTTAGTCCATCTGTTTTATTCATTAAATTATTAGCTAATTCAACTGCTGTAATAGATTGATAACCCGTTCTGATAACTAATGCTATTAATTCTTCAGTACTTAAACTGTTACTTCCGTATTTAATAATCTTTTCTCTGGGTCTTTTTTCAACAGGCATCTCTTTAATAGTGTATTTGCTATTTGATATAATTTTTTAATTAAATCCCCTTTCTAGTTATATAATATCTACACCAAAACTTTTTAATGCCAAAGACAATTTATGGATAGGAAGTCCCATAACTGTAAAATAGGAGCCAAAAATTTTCTCCACAAAAACTCCACCTTTACCTTGGATCCCATAAGCTCCAGCCTTGTCCATTGGTTCACCAGTTTTGATATATCTTTCAATTTCATCATCATCTATTTTCCGCATAGACACTTCCGTCAAATCATAATCTAAGTAATGCATCTTATCATCAGCAGAAATAATAGCTAAACCAGTATAAACCTTATGGTTGGTATTATTTAACAACTTAATCATTTTAAACGCATCTTCTTCATCTACAGGTTTTCCTAAAATTTCATCATTAAATACCACTATCGTATCAGCAGCAATAATTAATGCATCTTCTACAAAACCTGCTACTTTAGAAGCCTTATCTAATGAAATTTGTTTTACAAGATTATCGGGAGACTCTTTATCATAACCACTTTCATCTAAGTTACTAGGCATTGTTGTGAATTTTATACCTAATCTATTTAATAGTTCTTTTCTTCTATTTGATGAAGAAGCTAATATTACTTTTCTATCTTCCATTATATATCAATTCCTTTCATCTCCCTTGGTAAATAATTGTGTGTAAATATTACTACAAGCCCTATTCCAATCCCAGTAGGTAAAGCTAGCAAAATTAAATATGGGAGATAATAAAAAATTGCATCATTAGAAATAATCAAATATGCAGTAAAAATCTGTCCAATGTTATGAAAAACAGCTCCACTTAAACTAATCCCAATTATACTAAACTTATTCCTTAAATAATAGAAAAACAAACTCATAACTAAATAACCAAGTAATCCACCAGTTAAACTTAAATAAAAATTTATTGTCATAAATGTTCCAGCTAATATAGAACCTAAAAATATCCTTAATAAAAGTATCTGAAGACCAGCTGTGAAACCAAATAAAATTAAACCTAAAAGATTAGCAATATTCGCTAAACCTAATTTAGCGCCTGGTATAAGAAAAGACAAAGGTATCATATTTTCAACCAAATGCAAAACTAATCCAAGTCCAACTAATAAAGCAATAATTACAATTTTTCTAGTCCGCATTTAATATGACCTCATTTCAAAGAAAATAATAAATATATATAAAGGTATATATTTATATTTCAACAAAAATAATGTATTTCCTTTATACTTAAATTGTAAACACATTACCATGAAACTGCATCAAGTTCACTATCTGATCTTTCTATCCAAATAGAAATTTTATTAGGAACACATATTATAGAAGGCCCTGGTTTAGAAATCCATCCTATTTTTTCACATATTTTTGCTGGATCTTTTTCAGGAGCTTTTTTAAGACGAACTTGCCCATTATGTGCTTCTATAACAGAAACACCTAGCGGCCCTTCTAATTCAATAACAATTGGCTCTTCCTTATATGTATCTGAAAGTGGTATTCTATTAATATTCTTTGTTCTATCTTTAATATAAATATAAGCTTCCTGTTCCTCTGATTGATTAAAATATGCAGTTACAAAGGGGTAAGCAATCATTCCAACCGAAAAAACTACTATTAATATGATTAATATCTTGTCATATAAAGTTAAATATTTATTGAGTTTCTCCAATGAAATCCCCTTTCCTAATCGTTACTATTTTAACATTTTTTAATGTAAATGTCTATCTAAAAGTCAAATTAAAAACTGCTATAAAATGAAAAACCCGAGCTTGTTAGCCCGGGGTCAATAAGACATAAATTGTTTATTATTTTTTAATTATTTTCTTTTTCATCCTTATAGATAACTTTAATAGCTTTATCTACTTTACAAACTTCGGCACATAATCCACATTGGACACATTTATCCTGGTCAATTTCATGAACTTCTTTTAATTCCCCTTCAATTGCATCCACTGGACAAGCCTTTGCACATCTAGTACAGCCTACACAATTATCTGTTATTACAACTTTTTCTATTAAACGACCATTAAATTCAATAGTTCCTGTAGGACATTTTTCTGAACATATGCCACAGTTAATACATTTATCATAATCAATCACTGCTAAATTGTCTTCCATTGTTATCGCATTAACAGGACAAGCTTTTGCACAAAGTGAGCAACCAATACAACCCACTTCACATATCTTTGAAACCACTTTACCAGGATCATGTGAAGAACATCTAATATGGTTTAATTTATCTTCAGGAGCTAAAGTAATTATGTTTTTAGGACAAGCTTCAACACATTTACCACAGCCTATACATTCTTCTTTATCAATAATTGGTAAACCATTTTCACTCATTGTTATAGCGTCAACCGGACAAATTGCTGCACAATCTCCATATCCCATACAAGAATATTTACAGCTTTTTGTGTCTCCATTAATGGAGTTGGCCGCTTTACAAGTTTTTATACCACTATAATCAGAAATCTTCTTGGTTTCTTTTATACCGCCTCCACATAATAGTTGAGCCACAACAGTTTTACTAGATTCGCTTTCTACACCAAGAATTTCTGCAATTTTTTCAGCAACAACTTCACCACCAACCGGGCAACCATTAATTTCAGCATCACCATTTATGACAGCTTCAGCAAAACTACTACAGCCAGCATAACCACAGGCTCCACAATTTGCCCCTGGTAGTACTTCTTCTACTTCTTGAACTCTTTCGTCAACTTCAACATGAAATTTTCTTGAAGCAATTCCTAACCCTAAGGCTAAAAGAGCTCCAATTCCTCCCATGCTTAAGATGGAATATAAATAGACAGGGTCCACTTTGTCACCTCCAACTAATATGTATTAAATTGAAATTAATCCTGAAAAACCCATAAAAGCCATTGCCATTAATCCAGCTAATATTAAAGTAATAGGTACTCCTTTTAATACTTCAGGTACATCTCCAAATTCTAGAGTTTCTCTTAAACCAGCCATTAACACAATAGCAAGTGTAAATCCAATTCCTGCTCCTAAACCGAATACAACACTAGTTATAAAATTATATCCGTTTAATGGAATCAATAAAGCTAATCCTAAAATTGCACAATTAGTTGTAATTAAAGGCAAAAATATTCCCAATGCTTTATATAAAACCGGACTGGATTTTCTAATAAACATCTCTACAAATTGAACTAAAGATGCAATCACTATGATAAAAGAAACATATCTTAAAAAAGGCAGATTAAATGCTACTAGTATATATGTATTAATTACCCAAGTAGCTGCAGCTGTTAGGGTCATTACAAAAGTTGTAGCCAGACCCATACTAAAAGCAGTTTCCACCTGCTTAGATACACCTAGAAAGGGGCAAATTCCTAAGAATTTAACCAAAATAAAATTGTTAACCAGGACAGTACTTAAAAAAACTAATAAAATAACCCGGAATTCTTCTAACATTAATTACCCCTCCTTTTTATATAATTCATAAGTCCTACTAAAATACCTAAACTAATAAAAGCTCCAGCAGGTAATATCATAATTACCATAGGTTGATACCAACTACCTAGAATTTCAATCCCAAATATAGAGCCCATTCCTAAGAACTCTCTCACAGCACTTAAAAGTACCAAAACCCAGGTGAATCCTAATCCCATACCCAATGCATCAGCAATTGCTCGATGAGTAGGATTTTTGGACGCAAATGCTTCCTGACGCCCTAATATTAAACAGTTAACCACTATTAATGGAATAAATAAACTCAAGGATGCTGCAATATCTGGGAAAAATGCTTTTAAAAAATAATCTGTAAAAGTTACAAATGTTGCAATAATCAATATGAAACTAGGAATTCTTACATTGTTAGGTATGTAATTTTTAAAAGTTGAAATTACTATCTCTGAAGATAATAAAACAAAAGAAGTAGCAATTCCCATTGCTAAACCATTCTCAACTGTATTTGTCACCGCTAGAGTAGGACACATACCAATCACTAATACTATAATTGGGTTCTCTCTCCAGAGACCATTTTTAAAATCAATAAATAATCTTTTTAACATTAGGCCCCACCTCCATATACATCTTGTATTTGTTCAACAGCATTTTCTACTATTTTGGCAACACTTTTCGAAGAAATTGTAGCACCTGCTATTGCTTCTACTTCTAAATCGGATTGGGGTTCTCTTTTAACAACAGTATAATCACCAAATGGTTTATCAACATAATTTTCTTTATACTCATCACCAGTTATTCGGGCACCTAAACCCGGAGTTTCTTCATGAGTTAATATTTTTATTCCATAGATCTTCTGGGAATTTAAATTGACTCCAATCATTAATTCAATAACATTTTGATAGCCTGGACCTGAAGCAATCATTGCTACACCAGTTCTATTGCCTCCAGAATCATATCCCTCATAAAATGTCTGGTCTGCTCTTTCAACTTCTTTATATTCTTGAGCTTGAGGTATGACATCCCTTAAAGCTTCTTTACGAGTTTCTAATTGATGTTTTTCTATATAGGGAGTTGTCCATTGATATACAAAAGATAAAGCGATTGCAGAAATTATTCCAATTACTGTTAAGGTCAAAATTAATTTACCAATTTTTGTGTCCATTTACTTCACCACTCCCAAAGTTCTTGGTTTTAAATATCTATCTAAGAGAGGTACAGTTGTATTCATGAGAAGTATTGAATACATAACACCTTCGGGATAACCGCCCCATAATCTGATAAGTGCAACTAATAATCCGGCTCCTATACCAAAAACCCATCTTGCTTTTTTGGTAACTGGAGAAGTTACCATATCAGTTGCCATAAAGAATGCACCTAAAATAAGACTGCCAGCAAATACATGGGCAACAGGATTTGCCCCACTAATAAATGTTATTACTATGACAGTAGATAACATACTTATCGGAATTCTCCAATTTATATAGCCTTTATATATTAAATAAGAAGCACCTAATAATAGAGCTAAAGCAGAGGTTTCACCTAAAGAACCTCCAGTATTTCCAATAAATAAATTCCAAATTCTTAAAGCTTCCCCATTTGAAATCATGCTTAATGGAGTAGCTGTTGAAGTTCCATCAACTACCCAGGTAGTCATTAAAACCGGATAGGAAGCTGTCAAAAATGCTCTACCTATTAAGGCTGGATTAAAAGGGTTATGTCCAAGTCCCCCAAATACTTGTTTTCCAAGTCCAATAGCCACAACACTACCTAAAAAGGCTGTCCACAATGGAATGGAAGGGGGTAATGTTAAGGCAAGTAATAAACCTGTTAAAACAGCACTCCCGTCATTAATAACTAATTCTTTATTTCTTATTTTCAAAAAAGAATACTCAGTTACAACTGCTCCTAAAATACTAACAGCAATAATTAATAAAGCTCTAAAACCGAAAAAATATGTAGCAGCTATCACTGCAGGTATAAGAGCATATATAACTGTCCACATTATGTTTTCAACAGATGTTGAATCCTTAATATGTGGATTTGGTGTAACAATTAGCTGTTCATTATTCATAACTATCCTCCTTACTGTGATGATTTTTTCAATTTCATATCTTCCATTTTTCCAATCCTAATGTAATCAAGTAAAGGTCTATCTGCAGGACAAATATATGAACAAGAGCCGCATTCAATACAGCTTTGAACATTATAGTTATCAAGTTCATCATATCTTTCATATTGTGATAAATCAGATAATTTTAGTGGTAATAAATACATAGGGCAAGAATCCACACATCTTGCACATCTAATACAGGGTTTGGGATCAAATTTTTTAACACTTTCTTTATGTAAAACAATAATACCTGAAGTTCCTTTTACTGTTGTTACCTCAGTACTATGCTGTGCAGCACCAGTCATAGGTCCACCTAATACTATTTTCCCGGGAGTACCTTTAAACCCACCAGCATCATTTATTAAGTTCTTTACTTTTGTTCCAATTCTATAATATAAATTAGTTGGTTCTGAGATACCTTCGCCAGTTATAGTAATTGTTCTTTCAATTAAAGGTTTCCCTTCAGTGATAGCTTCAAAAACAGCTACAGCAGTAGTGATATTATTAACTATAACTCCTACATCAAGAGGAAGTCCGCCCTCTGGAACTTCTCTATCTAAGAGTGCTTTAATAAGCATTTTTTCGCCACCCTGCGGATATTTTGTCTCAAAAACTTTAATTTCAATATTTTCTTCTTTTTCAACTGCTTGTTTCATCTTAGATATAGCTTTAGGCTTGTTATTTTCTATTCCTATAACTCCTTTTTTTACATCTGCTGCTTTCATCATTAATTTCATTCCTGAAATAATATCACTCGGTCTTTCAATCATCATTCTATTATCTACATTCAAAAATGGTTCACATTCAATACCATTTAAAACAAAATACTCTACGTCTTTGTCTTCTGGTACAGATAATTTCACATGGGTAGGAAACATTGCCCCTCCAAGCCCAACAATCCCAGCTTCTCTTACAGTATCAATTATTTCTTTAGAAGTTAATTTATCGATATCCTTATCGGGTTTTAATGAATCATCAATTTCATCCTCATCATCAGCTTCAATAATTATCGATTCTGTTTTTTGACCAGAAGGAGTTAACATCTTTTGAATTCCCTTTACAGTACCTGAGACTGAAGCATGTACAGGAGCAGCAACAAAACTATCAGTATCTCCAATTTTTTGCCCCTGCTTAACATGATCTCCTTTTTGAACTAAAGGATCTAACGGAGCACCAATATGTTGTTGTAAAGGAATTACTACTTCTTCAGGCCTACCTGCTTTTTTTAATGGCTTTTCTCTTGTTAGCTCTTTATGATATTCTGGATGAATTCCCTGTTTGAAAGTAAGAACGCTCATTTTTTCACCTCTGATTTAAATATTTTTTAATTTTTCAAACAACTAAATTAATTTTACATTATGTAATGTTATTCTGCAAATTATTTAACTATAAAAGTATCATAACCTAAATTCGCCAATTCAGCTTCTATTTTTTCTGTTTTCTCTCTAGTTTCTTTACCAATTACTCTAACTTTATAATTAGATGCTTCTTTAATTATAACATTATATCCTTTATCTTCAAGTTCATTACGAAAGCCTACAGCATTAGATCTTTTTGAAAAAGCTCCCACCTGAATTTTGAATAAGTTTTCATACTCGCTATTTTGAGAAGTATTATTAGTTAGTTGTTGTGATTCAGTGTTCTCAGTTTGAGAAGATTCTTCTTGGGTTACTTCTGAAGAAATTTCTTGTTCCTCATTACTGATCTGTGTTTCTTCCGCTACCTGATTTTCTGTTTGAGCTACTTGCTCATTACCTCCTTTCATCCATTGTAGGAGGTTGACTCCAACTAAATAACCAACAAACAAACATACCACTGCCATTATGATAACGACTAATGTTATGGATTTATTCTTTTTATTCTTCTTGGCCATTCTCCAAACCTCCTCCACTTAACAGATATATATAAAATCTAGCTTCAGCTACTGTATATAAAGATCCTGTAATACATACTAAATCATCTTCTACTAAATTTTTATTCATTTCTTTTAACGTAGTATAAATATTCGGATATACATTACTTTTAATTTTCTTTAGTTTTACATACTTATTAATTTCACTAGGTTTAAGTGTTCTTTCATTTTTATTTGCAGTTATATATATTTCTAAATTCTTATTCTCTAAATTATTAATCAAATCTATCATCTTTTTATAATTTTTATCCTTTAAAATACTTAATAAAAATATAATTTTTTTACTGCTAGACACATTCTGATTTAAAAATTCTACTAGTCTTTTCATACCATCTTCATTATGAGCTCCATCCAATATTATATCAGGGTCTCTCTGGACCATTTCCAGACGACCAGGCCATCTACATTCCTCTAAACCTTTATATATATCCTCAATTTTCACAGGATATTTTGTTGGCAAAGATTCCAATGCTCTAATAGCAAGTCCAGCGTTTTTAATCTGATGTTCTCCAAGTATATTCAATTTCAAATGTTTTAATTTATTATTTTCATACTTAATATTAAAAATTTGTTTCTCTAAACTTTTCTTAATAAACTCTGCTTCTTTTTTATAATTAAATTTTATTAATTCACTATTTTTTTCTGCTGCCTTTTTTTCAAACACCTTTAAAACTTTTTTATTTGTTTCAGCAGTAATAACTGGAGAGCCATATTTAATTATACCAGCTTTTTCAAAAGCTATTTGTTCAATTTTAGGACCTAATATTTCTGCATGCTCATAACTAATATTTGTGATAATACTTATCAAAGGATTTTTTATAACATTCGTAGCATCTAATCTTCCACCTAAACCTACTTCTAAAATTCCAATATCTATCTTTCTCTCATAAAAATGCAAAAAGGCAATAACAGTTATAATTTCAAAAAAACTAGGCTCTTCAATACTTAGATCATATTGTGGATCCTTAAATATTTCTTCTAATCTAGAAACTATTACTTCAAGTTCTTTAGTGGAAATTGGAATATTATTGATTTTAAATCTTTCATTAAAGTGTACAAGCGGTGGAGATATATAAGTTCCAACTTTATAGCCAGCATTTTTTAAAATGCTAGTTAACATTGCAGCAGTTGAACCTTTACCATTTGATCCAGCAATATGTATATAATTCACTTTATCCTGTGGATTATCTAAGTAAGATAATATTTTTTTGACTCGCTCAAGCCCTGGTTTAAAACCACCCTTTTTACCATATTTTTTGAATTGTGATATAAATTCATATGGATTCATTTTACCATTCCTCGTATAATATATTTTATAAAAATAGCAACTTTCTTGAATATAACTATAATTTGAAATATAATATAAGCAACAAAGGGGGAACAAATAGTGAATAAAACATTACTTATTTCATTTATTTCATTATTTTTAGCACAATTTATTAAAATATTTACTATAAAACCATTTTCACTAGCTAGTATTATTGGTTCAGGTGGTTTCCCGAGTTCCCACTCTTCTTTTGTTGCCACCTTAACAACACTAATTGGTCTTAAACATGGATTTAATTCAGACCTATTTACCATAGTTCTTATTTTTTCAATGATTGTTACTTATGATGCAGGGGGAGTCAGAAAAGCTGTTGGAGACCAAGCCAATGTGCTAAATAATTTAATTAATCACCTGAATGTTAAAAATATTGAAAGAGATCCAGAATTATTAAAAGAAGATCTAAAAGAATTAATTGGTCATACACCACTTGAAGTTTTTGCTGGTGTTATCCTTGGAGTTTCAATTGCATTAATTAGCTTTTATTATTTTTATTAAAAGTATTTTCTAAATAATTATATACTTCCGCTTTTCCTTTTAATAAACCTAACGCTCTCTTTCTTCTAATTATTTCCAGAATGTCACCTATTATTTTACTTTCTTTTAAATCAAGTATTTCTTTTATCTTTTCCCCATCAATTACTTTGGGAGTGGTTCTTTTTTTCATTAATTTTAACTTTTCAACAATATAAATTAACTTTTCTTTAATACCTTCATTTATCTCTGTACTTTCAAAATAACTTAGTAATAAAAATTTAATATCACCTGGATATATATTTTTAACAAATAAATCTTGATAAATTAATTGGTCCTGTTTTTTATACAAAACCATATTTTTTAATATCATTTTACAGGACCAGAGATGGTCCTTTAAAATTTTTACGTCTTTTTTACTGAAAGTATAATTAAGAAATATTTTCTCCACTTCATCGATCGAAACTTCATTTTTTATGACTGGAAGCAAGAACAATTGTAATAAATTAAAATGATATTTTTTTATTTTGCAATTTTGCAGAATTTGTTTATTAAAAATATAATCATTTTGTTTAAGTAAAATTTTTCTCTGACTATTTTTTTCATATGTATTAATATTAAACAAATATCTCATTAACTTGCTTTTTAAAAATTTATTTAATACCTTCTTTTTTAACTTATTATCCAATAATTTTATTAATTCCTCTTTTATTCTTTCATTTTTTATAGATTTTATCAACTTTAAATTGTCATTAATTATCTCAAATGTTTTTGTTTCGATATTAAAGTCAAGATTATTTGAAAATCTATATGCCCTTAAAATTCTAATTGGGTCTCTTTCTATAAAATTACTGTTTACCATTTTTAAAACTTTGTTTTCTATGTCATCAATGCCCCCAAAAGGATCTATCATATTTTCTTTTTTTAACCTATATTCATTATTTTTTTGAGATAAATCTGTCAGCTTAACTGCAATAGAATTACAAGTAAAATCCCTGCGGCCAAGATCTTGAAGGAGATCCTGGCCTACAGGGTTAGAAAAATCTACACAAATATTTTCCTCAGGTACTACCCGATAAACTCCACGTACTTCATCCAAAACAATCTTCTTTTTGTTTATATTTTTTGAAAATTCTTCAACAATGGACTTCATATCTGACATAACTAATAAATCAATATCATTGACTTCATTACCCATTAAATAATCTCTGATAAATCCTCCAACTATATATACTGTATATTGTTGTGAGATATCTTTTAATATAGAAAGATAATTCATAAAGTCCACCTTTTTATTAATCAGTTAATTTAGAAACTATCTTATCAGCATCAAATCCGAAATGAGAAGCTACTTCATCACCAGGAGCACTTGCACCAAATTCTTCTTGACTTATTACAATATCATCTTTAGATAAAAATCGATACCAACCATTTCCTACACCGGCTTCTATAGCTACAACTTTTTCACTAGGATTTCCAATAAGTTCATTGATATGATTTTGTCCTTGTTCTATTAATATACTTCTTTCTGGTACTGATACTATGCGGCTATAAATATCCTTTTCTTCTAGTTTATCAGCTACTTCTTCAGCTAAAGAAACTTCACTTCCACTTGCCAAAAATGTATACTTATAATTATCTTTTCCGCTTCTTATTAAATAACCACCTTGATCAAAGTCACTTATTCCATTTTCTTTTCTAACAGCTGGTAAACTCTGTCTAGTAAGAACTAAAGCAGTTGGGCCATCTGTTCTATTTATAGCAGCTATCCAAGCTTCCTTTGTTTCTTCAGCATCGGCCGGTCTATATACTTTTAAATTTGGTATAGACCTAATTGCTTCTAATTGCTCAACAGGTTGATGGGTTGGACCATCTTCACCTATATGGATTGAATCATGGGTAAACACATAAATAACAGGTTGTTTCATTAAAGCAGCTAATCTTATAGCTGGTCTCATATAATCGGAGAAAACCAAAAATGTAGCTGCAAAAGGTCTCACTCCACCATGTAAAGACATCCCATTTACTATTCCACCCATGGCATGTTCTCTTACTCCAAATCTGAAATTTCGTCCCTCATAATTGTTTCTCTGAAAATCCTCATATTTATCTAGATAAGTTTTATTAGAAGGTGCAAGATCAGCTGATCCTCCAATTAAATAGTCCATTTTATCAGCAATAGTTCTTATTGCTGCTCCAGAAGCTTTACGAGTAGCAATTGGAGTATCTATCTTTAAATTTCGCACTTTATCTTCTAGACCATCCTCAACTTCTAAATTAAATGCTTTCTTCCATTCTTGATAAAGATCTGGGTATTTTGCTTTCCACTCTTCAAATTTTTCATCCCATTTTTCTTTATTTTGTTTTAAGATGTCTTTTCTATCTTCAAAATAATCTTTCACATTATCAGAAATATAAAATTCTTGATTAACTGGTAAACCAAAAAATTCCTTTAAGCCTTTAATATCTTCTTCTCCTAAGGGAGCTCCGTGTGCATCACTTGTGTCTTGTTTATTTGGAGCACCATAAGCTATATGAGTATTTGCAACGATAAGTGATGGTTTGGTAGGCTCTGATTTAGCCTTCATGATTGCTTTTCTTAAATCATTAATATCATGTCCATCCACATCATCTATTACATGCCAATCATATGCTTTAAACCTTTCCGGAACTGATTCAGTAAAAGTTAAGTCTGTAGAACCCTCTATAGAAATATTATTATTATCATAAATTGCAATTAGTTTTCCCAAACCTAAATGTCCAGCTAAAGATGCAGCTTCAGAACTAATACCTTCCATCATGCAACCATCACCCATAATAGTATAAGTGTAATGGTCTACAATTTTTAAGTCCTCTTTATTAAATTTATTAGCAAGATGTCTTTCAGTTATAGCCATTCCAACAGCATTTGCAATACCTTGACCAAGTGGACCGGTTGTAGTTTCTACTCCTTCGGTCTCAGAAAATTCAGGATGTCCTGGTGTTTCCGAACCTAATTGTCTAAAGTTTTTCAGTTCTTCTAAACTTAAATCATAACCACTTAAATGTAACAATGAATATAATAGCATTGATCCATGACCTGCTGATAACACAAAGCGATCTCGGTCAGGCCATTTAGGACTTGTTGGATCATGTTTTAATACCTCTCCATAAAGTAAGGATCCAATTTCGGCACACCCTACCGGCATTCCGGGGTGACCAGAACCCGCTCTTTCCACAGCATCAACAGATAAACCTCTTACTATATTTGCAACTTCTTTAAGCACTGTAAAACCTCCTATTGTAATAATCAATATAATATTTTAATTCTCAGAGGGAATTAAATCTCATAGCTCTTCCCGCTAATTGGTAAATTCAAATTAGCTAAAACTCTTTCTATTAAAACTCCCTCTCTTTCAGGAAAATCATATCCATAAGTTGTTCTAACTGCCATTGAAATAAATTGAACTGCTCGATCAATAGCCATCGGAAGGCTATCACCAGTTAATAAACTCCCTACTAAAATACTGGTAAATAAATCGCCTGTCCCAGGGAAATTTGCTGGTACGTAATCACAATCTACCTTCCAAAAACGATTATCTTTCTTTTGATAGGATAAGACTGAAGTTCTTTCTTTATTCTTATACCCAGGAACACTTGTAATCACAACCATTTCTGGTCCAAAAGAAGATAATTCTTTTAACCACTCTTTGGCAGTTTCGTCACTTTTGATAATATTTTCCTCTTTATCCAACAAAAATTTTGCTTCCGTAATATTGGGAGTAATAATATCGGCATTTTTAACCAATTTACGCATCTTTTTTACCATTTCTGTTCCAAAAGTATCATACGTCTTCCCATTATCTCCTAAGACTGGGTCTATAATAACATATTGCTCTTCTCTTTTAAATCTTTTTATGAAATCTATAACAATTTCTATTTGCTTTTTTGAACCTAAAAATCCGCTATAAATAGCTTCAAAATCAATATTTAACTTATCCCAATGATTAATATATTCAGGTAATTCATCAGTTAAATCAATAAATTTATAATCCTCAAAACCACCAGTATGAGTTGACAAAACAGCAGTTGGTATAGGACAAGGCTGAATTCCCATCGTAGCTAATACTTCAATTACAGTAGTTAAAGAACCTCTACCGTAACCAGATATATCATGTATTGCTGCAACTTTAGGTACTGGATTTCTCAATTTATTGCCCCCCTTTAACCGATTGTACTACCGCTTTCTATATTTTTATCTTCAAAATCTTTTGGTCTAGCATAAGACATCACCCTACAATTTCTACCAATCTGTACATTGTTAGGAATAACCGCCCTTTTTGCAATTATATTAAGTCCGTTAAATAATAAATCAGGCTCTTCTTGATTCGGGGTTAAATCATCACCAAAACCAATATGACAATTTGCTCCTATTTCCACTTCTTTATCTATTATAGCTTTATCTATAATAGAATTCTTACGAATAACAGTATTATTAAAAATAACAGAATCTCTAACTACTACATTCTCCTCGATATATACACCTGGAGAAATAACTGAGTTTTCAACTGTACCATTTATAATAGCTCCATTTGATAATAAACTATTACTTGTTTTACTATTTGGACCAAACTTTACAGGAGGATTTTCAACACTTTTAGTGTGAATTCTCCAACCTTCTTCATATAAGTTTAATTCCGGCATCGCATCAGTTAAAGATAAATTGGTTTCCCAAAATGATTCCAAGGTTCCTACATCTCTCCAATACCCCTCATATTCATAAGCATAAACATCATTATTATCAATCATAGGGGGTAAAACATGATGTCCAAAATCTGACTTTTCAGCACTGCAATATTTTTCTAAAGCTTTAATCAATACATCAGTTGTAAAAACATATATTCCCATGGAGGCCAAATTATCAGGAGGATTATCTGGCTTTTCTAGAAAATCTATGATTCTACCAGTTTTATCTGTATTTAAAATACCAAATCTACTTGCATCTTTTTGTGGTACCCTTTGAGCTGCAATGGTTAAATCAGCATTGCGGTCAATATGTTCTTCTACCATTTTATCATAGTTCATCTTATATAGATGATCTCCTGATAATATTAATACATATTCAGGGTTCTGGCTTCTTAAATAACTTAAATTTTGTAATACTGCGTGGGCTGTTCCTTTGTACCATCCACCTTCTTTTCCTGTATAGGGTTGGAGAATAGTAATCCCACCATATTTACGGTCTAAATCCCATGGTTTACCAATCCCTATATGATCATTTAAAGAAAGTGGTAAATATTGGGTTAAAACACCAACGTTGAATATTCCTGAATTAACACAGTTACTTAAGGCAAAATCAATTAATCTATATTTCCCTGCAAAAGGTACACTGGGCTTAGCCCTATGTTCAGATAATATATCTAACCTACTACCTCTACCTCCTGCAAGAATTAAAGCAAGTGTTTTCAATTTATATTCCCCCCTGAATTATATGATATATTTTGCTGTCTTCTTTTCTTCCTTATAATTTTATATTTTCTACAACAACCGTTCAAATCCTTTATTAAATAAAGCAAGAGCTTATTTCTGTTTATAAACTTCTCTTTTTATATAATTAATATTTTAAACAATATTTTTAATTTTTTTAATATATTTCTTGACATATTTAATAATATTGAGTATAATTATCATAGAATTTAATTAGGAGGAGGAACAAATGTGAAAAAATCTAATATAAAACTGTTTCATAATAAAGACTTTTTATTATTGTTTTTAGGTGGATTTGTATCTAGAATTGGGAACGGTATTCATTACATAGCTTTAATATGGTTTGTGCTTGATATAACCGGTAGCGGGTCCGCAACCGGATTAGTCCTTCTCCTTTCAACATTGCCCGGTGTTATTTTTGGGCCTCTAAGTGGGGTTGTGGCTGATAAATTTGATCGCAAAAAACTAATTATTACAATGGATATATTAAGAGGATTAGTTGTTTTATGGTTGGGATACACTATACACATAGGAGTTGCAAATTTCTTTCACATAAGTATAGCTACAATTTTGATTGCAATTTGTACTTCTCTTTTTAATCCTGCTCTTACAGCTTCAATACCAAATATTGTTGATGATAGTTTATTACAAAAAGCCAATTCATTAAATCATTTTAGTACCAATTTTACTCAAATAATTGGAGCAGCAGTTGGTGGTATTTTAATAGGTGTTTATGGAATTTCAGGCGTTTTTTTCATAAATGGTATTTCGTTTTTAATTTCTGCTTTTTCAGAGTTATTTATACATATTCCAAAAATTAAAATAGAAAACGAAATGGAAAAAAGCCCAACTATTCTAAATGAAATAAAGTTTGGACTTGATTTTCTATGGGGAAAAAAAGAAATTGTTGCCCTTTTTTCCATAGCTATCTTTTTAAATTTTCTTTTTACTGGCTTAATGATGTTAGGAATACCCTATATATTTAAAGAATTACTGGCTGTTAACAGTAGATTGTACGGTTTTGCTCAGTCTATATTTCCTGCTGGTGCTGTAATTGGTTCCATAATTTTAAGTCAAATACCTGAAATTAAAAATTATTATAAAGTTTTATTTTATTCTTTAAATATACAAAGTTTATTATTACTTGGAATGGGGTTACCTTTAATACCATATTTTTTAATAAATACTGCTACAATGAAAATTTATTATTTAATACTTGTAGTACTATTTATAATTGGGATCTTTAATGCAATTGTGAATGTACCTATTAATATATTACTACAAAGATTAATACCCGATAATCTTCGTGGAAGAATTAACGGATTATTATCTACTATGTCACAAGCACTGGTTCCAATTTCAGTGGCATTGACCGGATATCTACTTGATATACTCCCGGTATTCAGCCTTTTTATAGGAGGTGGGTTCCTGGCATTAATCTTAACATTATATATTGCAAAGCTACCAGCTATGCGTAAATTAGATTATTCTAAAAAAGATACTTCCAAACAGTTGAATCTTTCTACAAGTACACTTGATGCATAAAAACATTCTGCATAAAAAACAAAGCAATATATGAAATTATTAAGGCCAGTACCGGAGTTAATATCCACCCCATACCAATTTTACCTAACAACTTATAATTTACGTTCCTCCCTCCTTTTGCCAAACCTACCCCCATCACAGCTCCGACAACAGCTTGTGATCCGGAAACGGGCACCAAGGGAAAGGTTGGCAAACCAAGGGTTAATAAAATAGACTGTAGTCCTTCTGAAGCAAACACAAATAAGACTGCAGAACTGGAAAGAACTACAATGAGAGAGGCCACCGGGGAAATTTTAAAGATGCTTTTTCCTACGGTGGTCATCACTCTTTTTGAATAGGTAAAAACACCTACTGAAATTGCTATCCCTCCCAGCAAAAACAAGACTTGTGTATTAGATAATGTTATAAACCCCATCTTTAGACTTCCAAATGTAGATGTTTTAGTAAAAACTCCCATAACATTCGCTATATTGTTAGCACCTAAACTATATGCTCCAAAAGCTCCTACCAAAATAAGACCTAGACGAGTATACATATCTACTTTAATTAAATGGATTTTAAAATTATTAATTATATACTGAGCTATTTTGAAAAAAATTATAGCAAAAATTGCTGATAATATGGGTGAAAATACCCAGGTTCCTACTATTTTTGATAATACTTCAAGTTGAGTTTCATATCCACTATAAATATTCCAACCTATTATGGCTCCTACTATAGATTGAGTAGTAGAAACAGGTAACTCATAACTAGTCATTATATAAACTGTTATTCCGGCTGCTAAGGCAACTATAAAGGCACCCGGGAGTGTGTTTACTGCCCCAAGAGTACCTAATGTTTCTGTAGTTCCTGCTCCCCCAACTACTGCCCCAATTATCACAAAAATACTTATTATGATTGCTGCAGTAGAAAATTTAACCATTTTTGTAGAAACTGCGGTACCAAATAAATTGGCAGCATCATTAGCACCTAAAGACCAACCAAGGAAAAGACCACTGGATATAAAAAGTAAAGCCCCCATAATACTCAATCCTCCATTATCTTACTTATTCTAAACAGTTCGTTTAATTGCTGCTACTGATAATTCTTCACTTATATCCTCAGCTAAATCAGAAAAATATGCTAATCTTTCTGCAAAATGCCTTAAGTGTGCTTTTTTACTAAACTCCTCAAATTTATCAGAATTAAAAACTTTTCTCTTTATTCTTTCCTCAATTTTGTCTGCTTCATGTTCATAAAAGTGTACTTTATTTACGTAATCATTAACCATCGATATTTCTTCAAAATAGGCTCTCATACCTTTTACAACTTCCTCAGCAGAATTCAATGATTGTTTTGCTAAATCTTTAAACTCAGTTTTCACAAAACTTTTGATTTCTGGTCTTTCAATTGAAAACTGCATCAAAACCTTTTTGCATAAATCAACTTCATTATCCAAATTCTCTAATAATGATAAAACATCTCCCCTAGCTTCTGGAAGCAGCATATAAGTATATAATTTATATTTGATATCTTTTAAAAGATCATCGGCCTTATTTTCAATATCCAATATATCATCTAAATTATCTTCAAATAAATCAAAATGACCATTAAAATACCTATCAATATCTCTTTTAAACAATAAGAAAGCTTCTTCTACAGTGTCTAAATATTCATTTATATCTTTTTCTAACTCCTGGGATTTATTAAACACAAATGTTCTCATTAAATTATCCCCCCATTTTTTTTGTTAAATAACCCTCGGGCATATTTATTATTACAATTCCTAAAGAAACTAAAGCTAAAGCTAATACAGCATTAATACTTACTGATTCAGTTATTATAAATATTGCAGATAGAAAAACTCCACTTACAGGCACAATGAATTTATAAATAGTAATATAACCCACTTTATTGAATTTTATCAGACTATACCATAAACCAAATGCGGCAGCAGAGATAAAAGCTAGATATATTAAAAGAAATCCACTTTTTAAGTTAAAATTTATAGTTTCGATACTACTTCTACTAATTGCAATTAAAAATAACGTAACAGAACCAAAAAACATTTGATAAGCTGTAATAATCATAATATCCATATTTTTCGATAGGTATTTAACATATAAGATAGCAATTGTGCTCATTACCCCTGTCATTATAATAAAGCCTTCACCAGTTAAATTGAATATAAAATTTAAATTACCTCTGTTTATATTAATAATTATAACCCCAGTGATACCTAATAAAAGCCCAAATAATTTAACTTTATTTAATTTGTCATCATGATAAATAAAATGAGACGCTATTACCGTAAAGAAGATACCGGAAGTTACTAAAATTGATGCCTTCACACCTGTAGTCTTTGCCAAACCATTATAAAAAAAAGCGTATTGAGCAAAAGTCTGAATCAATCCTAGAGTTAAAAGGTGAAAATAATCATTTCTTTTTAATTTTAATCTTTTAATACCTGATTTTAGAATAATAAAAATAAATAGCATAAATGAAGCTAACATAAATCTATAAGATGCAAATAACATCTTAATAAAGGCACCACTATTTTCAATTTCTAATATTGAGTAGCTGACTTTCAAAGAAGGAAACGCACTTCCCCATAATATGCATGCTAAAATTGATAAAATAACCACTGTATATTTATTTGTGAAAATATTAAATTTTAATTTATCCATTATATATCTCCTCACTGGAACTCTTTCTATTTTTTCGGTTTGTATTTATTGCTCTAAATATTCCATATAATATTAAAACCCCACCAGCTATTGTAGCACCAGTTAAAGATTCTTTTAAAATAATCAAAGCTAAAATTGTTGTTATAATCGGTTCTCCTAAAATTGCTAAAGAGACAATTGTAGCAGGTACATAACGAATTGATAAATTCAAAACAGAATGACCAATCAAAGTCGGACCTAATGCTAAAAGAATTATATAAAAATAATTCATATTACTATATCCAGTAAATGAACCACCTGAAATTAAAACAAATATAAATAGAAAGAAGGCACAATATGTATATACTATATAGATATATGGTATATATTTTATTTTTTTACGAAAACTTCTCCCTAAAAAGAGATAACAAGCTGCTAAAAAAGCTGCTAAAATTGCTAACATATCTCCATAAAATCTTGTCAAAATGATATGAAAATCTGAATAACTTATGATTATGCTCCCTAATAATGCAAAACCTACTCCTGCAATAGCACCCTTTCGAATATCCTCTTTCGCAAACAAATATTCCATTAAAAGAGTGAATAACGGTTGAATTGCTATAAATATTACAGCATTAGCAACATTTGTTAATTGAACAGCAGATATCCATGCATAAAAATGTAAAGCAAGTAAAAAGCCCACTAATGCTGGACGGATATCCAAAAAGTATTTTAATGAATTACTATATTTGTAGAAAAAATAAGGAGTCAAAAATAACATAGTTAAAAACACTCTATAAAACGCAATAACCAAGGCAGGAGCTGTAATAACTTTTATAATAATACCAGAAAAAGATATTATAAAAACTCCTATTGCAAGTATAATATATATTTTTAAATCATTTTCACTTAATTTCATATGGCTTTACTCCTAGTTAATTTTCAAATAATTATTTTCTTTGTTTAAAATAATTTGTTTATTTCCATGTTTAAATTGAATATTTTCTCCTTCTAATAATTCATATTCAACAAATTCTTCTCTTACATGTACCTCCAATAAAGAACCTTTATACTTTATTTTAAACCTATATCCATCCCACTTTGCTGGCAAATAAGGATCAAAAGATAATTTCCCATTATAATTACGCATTCCGGCAAAACCTTGAACTAGGACCATCCAATTACTACCCATACAAGCAGTATGTAGACCCTGATATGTGTTTTCATTATAGTCATCTAAATCCAACCTGGCTGTTTGGAGGAAATAATTGTAAGCATCATCATAATAACCAATTTCAGAAGCAATAATGCTATATATGGATGGTGATAACGAAGAATCATGTGTAGTTTTGGGTTCATAATAATCATAATTTCTTCTTTTTTGTTCAAGACTAAAGTTATCACCCATAAATAACATTAAAAGTATTACATCGGCCTGTTTTAATATTTTATATTTCCAGATTGTAAGCGGATGCCAATTTTGCACTAATGGTAACTCTTTAATAGGTATTGATTCAATATCAATATCTTGTTTATAAACAAAAGAATCATCTTGAGGATTAATTTCTAATTCCTCATTGTACGGTAAATACATATTTCTCCCAACTTTATTCCATTTTTTCACTTCATTCTCAGATAATTCTATTTCATCCTTTAAAGCTTCCAATAAGTTTGGAACTTCATTTTTTAATTTATTATATACTTCTACAGCATATTCCAAATTGAACTTTGCCATATAATTAGTATAACAATTGTTATTAACAGCAGGTTTGTATTCATCAGGACCGCAAGCTTCATTTATACAAAACTTGTTATTTTTTAATTTCTCAAAATGCCCTAAACTCACCCACATACGAGCAGTTTCAAATAGTAACTCTGCTCCTTTATTATATAAAAAATTATAATCTTCTGTGGTATTAACATATTTATTGATAGCAAACGCTATATCTGCATTTATATGATACTGAACAGTAGAACCAAGGAAATTACCTGAAGCTTCTTTACCATTAATGGTTCTCCAAGGAAATAATGCTCCATCTAATTTCATTCTATCAGCATTTTCACGAGCTTCATCTAATATATTATATCTATAATTTAAAAGTTCCTTTGAAATTTCAGGATGACTATAATTGAAAAAAGGTATTATATATGTTTCTGTGTCCCAAAAATAGTGACCTTCATAATATTCACCAGTTAATCCTTTTGCAGGTACATTGGTATTCCCATCTTTCCCGGCAGATTGAAGAATTTGAAGTGCATTATATCTAAAGGCTTGTTGTAATTCTAAATCACCTTCAATTTTTACATCAGAATACTTCCAGTAATCTTGAAGATAATCTTTTTGTTTGCTTTTAAGATATTCAAACCCCTCTTTGTTGATTTTTGTAAGATCTTCAAAACAATTATTCAAGATATTATTTCTTTCAATATTGCGCGATGTATAAAAGGCAGCATATTTTTCTAGAGTATATTTTTCGCCTTCAACTACATTTAGAATAAAAGTTTCATCAATTTTTTCTTCACCAAGAGATTTATTAATACTTACCTTTTTATTTTTTATACCTCTTATATTATTAGAAACACTTCCTCCAACTACAATATTTGAATTTTTTGTTTCCATTAATAAATAAGAATAAGGATCATTAATACCTATTTTTTTTAAAGATAGTGGTTTTTTATTTCTCAAATGATGATGATTTCTCACATTACCATCAAATGCACTTACCAATTTAATATTACCATCAAAATTAAGTGGTTTTATACTATATTGAATAGCGCCTACATGTTCGTATTCAAAGGAAATTAACCGTTCAATTTCTATTTTAACTTTTTTATTACTCTTTGTAGTCCATATTAAACTTCTTTTTAATAATCCATTTTTTATATCTAATGTTCTTTTATAATCTTCAATTTGGCCCTCAATTAAATCAAATTTTTCATTATCAATAAATACATTTATTGATGTCCAATCCATTAAATTAATCATAGATTGATATTTTTTTGGTTGTTTAGGTGCAAATTCACCATAAATTATTTCTTCCTGTTCATAAATTCCATTAATATAAAAACCAGGAGTAGTTTCATCCTCAGATCCGGTATAATCCTCCTCTAAAGTTCCTCTTAAACCCATATATCCATTGCCTAATGAAAAAATTGTTTCATTATGATGATTGTTTTCAACTTTAAATTCTTTTTCAGTGATATTCCAGGGTTCATAATCATAAAGAGGTGGTTTTTCACTTTTTAAACGATGATAAGTTAACATCAGATAACCTCCTTTTATACTTCATCTTTTAACATTTGGATACCTTTAGGTATTACCTTTATAATTGAGTTAAGACAATCCTTTACAAGTTTAGGTTCACTTGGTAGATTAATGATTAAACTTTCTTTGTTTATTCCAGCTCTGCCTCTAAATATACAGGCACCCGGTCTATATTCAGAAACTACTCTTCTCATCTTTTCTGGAATACCTTGAACTTCTTTTTCGATAACATCTTTAGTCGCTTCTGGTACTAGATCTTTTGGTGATAAACCTGTGCCACCACTTGTTAATATTAAATCAGCTTCACGATTTACACTAAGATCAAATAATTCTTCTTTAATCTTTTCATATTTATTATCTATTGATTTAAAATATACTTTCTCACCTTTTATTTTAGAAGCTAAATTTTTAACTGTATTCCTAGTTTCTCCTTCGTTTTTTTCATCATGTTTATTATCCTTTACAGTAAGCAAAGCAACCTTTAACAAAATTTTCACCCTTTCTAGAAATATTAGCGATTCCAACCGCTGTTTTTCTGTGAAATTAAAAGATATGCAAAAAACGGGGCTCCTAATAAAGCCGTGATAATACTAATTGGTATTTCAGCTCCAGTTAAAGATCTTGCTATATCATCCATAATTAATAAGAAGCTTGCCCCTAATAAACCCGAAGCAGGCACCATGTAACGATGATCAGCCCCTACAATAAATCGGGATATATGTGGAACTACTAATCCCACCCAGCTAACTTGTCCAACTGTAGCGACAGAAGAAGCAACCATTAAAGTACTAAAAAAGATCATTACTCTTCTAATTAGTTTAACATTAATTCCCATTGAAATTGCTTCTTCTTCTCCCATTGACATAACATTTAAATACCAACGAATTAAGATTAAGATGATTATACCCACAATTATAAAGGGAGCGGCAAATTTTAATTCATCCCACCCGGTTCTGCTAAATCCTCCCATTAACCAAAATACTATACCAGGCAATTTTTCATAGGGATCAGCAACATATTTTAAAATAGATATAAATGCATTAAAAAGCGATCCTACCACTATTCCGGATAGTACCATCATCATAATCATATTTGTTTTTCCAAGTTTTGAAATAAAATAGGTTAAAAATACTGCAATTATACCAAAAACAAAAGCAAGTAAGTATATAGAAGTAAATGATTGGAAAGAAAGAACCATACCTAAAGCTGCACCAAAACTAGCTCCTGCAGACACTCCAAGAATATCAGGGGAAACAAGTGGATTTCTGAATGTACTTTGATAACTGGCTCCTGCAATTGAAAGGGCAGCACCTACCCCCATCACTAATAAAATACGAGGAAGGCGAATTTGAAAAAATACTGTTTTTTCCATTTCATTAAGATTAAAACCATCTATAAATTTTAAAATTGGTATATTAAATCTACCTATAAATAGAGAGAAAAACATTATAATTATTGTAATAAATCCAATTATTATTAATTTCTTTTTGTTTGCAATTTGGTTATCGAAATATTGCATTTTGTACACCTTCCCAATCAAGTAAAAATATTTTCTTTTTTATAGTTTATATGATATCGATTTCATTTACAAATTTTTTCGGAGAGCAGAATATACTATTTCTCTAATATGTATTTCCAAACTATCAATTATCCTAACATCTTTGGAAGCCACTACATCTATCAAAGAAGAAAGTTCTGTACAACCTAAAATAATTGAATCTACATCTTTATGAATAAGATTATTTATAATATTATTAATATAATATCTTGAACTTAAGTTTATATTGTTACTTATGAGTTCATTTATAATTATATCTGTTAACTCTTCTATCTCTCTGGGATCAGGAAGAATTACCTCTTGATTATAATGTTTTTCTAGTTTGGTTTTATAAAATCCATCTTCAATTGTATACTTTGTTGCCAGTAAACCAGGTCTTTTACACCACGTTCGCTTGAGCTTTTTACCTACTAAATCCACTATATTTATAATAGGTATATTTACATTTATATCAATTTCATCGTATATTTTATGTAATGAATTGGAAGTAATGACTAAAAAATCGACTCCCCCTTTTTCCATTTGAATAGCTTTAGGAATTAATATTTCAGCAATAGATTCCCAATCACCTTTTTTCTCTAATCCAATTATAGTATTAAAGTTAACAGAATGAAGAATAATTTCTGGATTAACTTGATTATTTCTTATTTTATTAATATAGTGATTAATTTTTCTATAATATAGGGAAGTTGAATACCATCCCATCCCCCCCAAAAGTCCTATTTTTCTCACTTACTTTACCCCCTAAATTTATCTAATTTAACAGAAGTTTTATTTATACGGGACTTTTCAGCTGCTAGAGCAACAAAATGACTTTCTAAAGCTGATATCAAAGTGCTTTCATTTTTTCTTTGATTTTCATATAAAAACTGTTCAAAGGCTTCTATTAATTTTTCATCTCCTCCAGCATGTCCACCTTTATAATCTATTTCAATTGTTTTATTATCAGACAAAAATGGTTTGACTTCTATAATACCTTGATCTAAATTCCCACTGATTTCACCATGGGTTCCAAAAATATTTATTTTTCTGGTCATCTCTTCAGAAAAAGCAGTCAAAGCAAAATGAGTACTAATTCCATTTTCATATTTCAATAATAAGGACTGCACATCCAATTGATCATTATCACTTTTATATACACATTTACCATAATTACTTTTTCTTAAAGCCTCTATCCTTCCTTCATAACTTAAATCATCTGTTATAACTGATACTGGCCAACCTTTTTCTGATCTAAGATATACTTTTTTTGCAGAATAAGGACAATTTTTTTCAATTTCACATTTTAAACAGCGTTCACCTGAATTTACAGGATCATTCATTTTATTAAAGTATCGATCAGAGGACTCAGAATAAACTCTTTTCACCTTACTTTCTAAAAGCCAATAGAGTATATCTAGATCATGACAACTTTTAGCTAAAATAATAGGAGCACCTACATTTTGATTCCTCCAATTACCTCTTACATAGCTATGAGCATAGTGAAAAAATCCAATATTCTCTATTAAATTAATAAATCTTATATCACCGATTGCATTATCACTTATTAATTCCTTTATTTTTTTAAAAAATGGAGTGTATCTCAATACATGTGATACCATTACTTTATCATTGTAAATATTATATTCATTATTTAATATAGTTAATTCTTTAAAATCATCAGTAATTGGTTTCTCACATAACACTTTATAACCTTTTTTTAAGGCATTTGTAAGTGGAGCAAAATGTTTTTTATCTCCTGTAGCTATTATAACAGCATCAGCTAATTTGTCTTTAAATAATAAATCCTCCCAGTCTTTGAATTGATTTTTGGGAGAAATGTTATGTTCTTGTGCAAGTTCTTCTCTTCTTGATTTTTGGGATTCTGCTACAGCTGTAATCTCTAAATTATTATTTTTTTTGATTAAATTACTATAAACATCTTTACCTCTGTTACCGGCCCCTATAACAGCAATTTTCTTGACCATTAGTTTTGGCCTCCTATCCATCTTTCTTTTTTTATATATTCTTTAGTTAAAATATTTTTCCTGCTTCTTTAATGACGAAAATGTCTGGTCTTAGTTAAATACATAGCTATTCCAAGTTGATTCGCTTTTTTTATGACTGTTTCATCTCTAATAGAACCACCAGGTTGTATAATAGCTTTAATACCAAGATCAGAAGCCTTTTCGATAGCATCAGGGAAAGGGAAAAATGCATCAGACGCTACAACCGCACCCTTTTGTCTCCCCTTTGCTTTTCTTCCTGCAATAATCATTGAATCTACTCTACTCATTTGGCCAGCCCCAACTCCTACTAACATTTCATCTTTTGCCATTACAATTGCATTTGACTTAACATGTTTAACAGCTTTCCAAGCAAACATTAAATCATTAATATATTGCTCCTCACCTTTATTATCAGTAACTAATTCAATATCTTCTTTATTGACTAATTTTAAATCTCTATCTTGAATTAATAATCCACCAGTTACTTTTTTTAAATCATAGCCTAGTTGATTATAGTTATAGTTTAATTCTCCAGTTTTAAGTATTCTTAGGGAATTCCATCGTTCATTTAATATTTCAACCGCTTTATTAGAAAAATCAGGGGCTGTAATCACCTCAATGAATTTTTCCCCACTTACTATTTCTTTTGCTAACGATTCATCCACTTTTCTATTTAAAGAAACAACACTTCCAAAAGCTGATAAAGGATCACCGGCATAAGCATTTTTAAAGGCAGTTATAATATCTTCTCCAGAGGCTAATCCACATGGATTAGTGTGTTTAATAACAGCTGCCGTTGGCTTATTTGTATATTCTTTAAGTAATTCTAGCGCTCCATTTGTATCATTTATGTTATTAAAAGACATCTTTTTCCCTTTTAATTTAACCGCATTTGTAATACTGTTTTCTTCGGCCTCGGCTTCTTTATAAAAAGCTGCAGATTGATGAGGGTTTTCCCCATATCTTAAATCAGTGCTTTTGTAATATGGTTTTATATATACACTTGGTAATTTATTTTTTTCTTCTATATCATTAAATAAATACTCTTGTATTACTGCATCATATTCTGCAGTATGATTAAAAGCTTTATAGGCCATTTTCTTTTTAAAATTATAATCTATCGGTTTTTCATCAGAAATTTTCTGTTTTACTAATTTATAATCATTAGAATCTACCACTACAAGAACATCGGGAAAATTTTTAGCAGCCGCCCTAATCATAGTAGGTCCTCCAATATCAATATTTTCTAATACTTCTTTCATTTCTACATTCTCTTTTTTAATCGTTTCAGCAAAAGGATAAAAATTACAAACCACTAAATCGATTGTTTTTATATCTAACTCTTTTAATTCCTTCATATCTGCTTTTTTAGATCTACGAGCCAATAATCCCGCATGGATATTAGGGTGTAATGTTTTAACTCTTCCTTCCATCATTTCAGGAAAATCTGTTACTTTTGATACACTTGTAACATTAATTCCATCTTCTCTTAATTTTTGGGCTGTCCCACCAGTTGAAATAATTTCTATATTATTTTTTTCTAATTCTTTTGCTAAATCTACTATACCTGATTTGTCAGAAACGCTAAGTAGAGCTCTTTTTATCTCACTCATTTTAACTCACTCCTTAATTGATACTGTTCTATATTTATTAATCTGAACTTTGCCCTGAGCAATTAATTCTATTGTGGCTGGTAATAATTGATGCTCATATTTTAATATCTTTTTTGACAAGCTTGCTTCATCATCTTGTTTTTCTACTTTAACTGCTTTTTGTTTGATTATAGGACCTGCATCTACCTTGTTATTTATGTAATGAACTGTACAACCACTAATTTTAACTCCATAATCAATTGCTTGTTTTTGTGCATGTAAACCTGGAAATGATGGTAATAAAGAAGGATGGATATTTATAATACTATCTTTAAAGCTATTTACAAATTTAGGAGATAATATTTTCATATAACCAGCCAAAACGATAAGATCAATATTATATAAATTAATAGTTTTTATTAATTTTTCTTCATATTCTTTTTCATTATATCTATTTTCATCAATTAAATAAAATGGGATTTTATACTTTTTTGCAATTTTTAGAGCTTTTGCTTCTTTTTTATTACTTATCACACAAGTTATTTTAATATTTTTATTAGATAAATGCAATTTATCTATAATAGATTTAAGGTTACTACCTCTCCCCGAAGCTAATACTGCCAATTGAAACAATTTATCATCCCCTCAAGATTATTCTTTGCTTGTTTTTAGTAACAACACCTATTTCATATGGTTTTTCATCAAATCTTTTTAATTCATTTATGATAGATTGGGTATTTTCTTTTTTTACAATTAAGACCATTCCAATCCCCATATTAAATGTTTTATACATCTCATCTTTTGCTACTTTTCCATTTTCCTTAATCTTTGTAAAAATATCAGGTGTATTAAAACTATTAATATCTATTTCCGCAGTTAACCCTTCTGGTAATATTCTCGGAATATTTTCAACTACTCCTCCTCCAGTAATATGAGCTAAACCTTTAATTTCATATTTATCTAGTAGGGGTAAAATAGAATCAACATAAATTTTAGTTGGCTTCATTAATATATTCATTAATTTCTCATCTATTTCAGTATTTTGATTTATAAATATTTTTCTTACAAGAGAATATCCATTACTATGGATACCATTTGATCCTAAACCAATTATTCTATCACCGGGTTTGATTTCAGAACCATCTATTATTTTGTTTTTATCTACTAGGCCCACACAAAAACCAGCTATATCGTATTCATTATTTTTATAAAAATCAGGCATTTCAGCCGTTTCACCGCCTAATAAAGCACATGAAGATTCACGACATCCTTCCGCTATCCCGACAATTATATCTTTATATTGTTTAATGGATAATTTCCCAGTAGCAATATAATCAAGAAAAAATAAAGGCTTAGCTCCTAAAGTAATAAGATCATTTACATTCATCGCTACTAGATCAATTCCAATTGTTTTGTGCATTCCACTTAAAAATGCTAGTTTTAGTTTTGTCCCCACTCCATCTGCTGCAGCTGCCAAGACTGGATTTTCATAATTTTTTAAATCTAAATTAAAAAGTCCTCCAAAACTACCCAATTCTGTAATGACATTCGGATTATAGGTAGACATTGCTATATCTTTTATTTCTTCTACAGCTTTCTTCCCTTTATCTATATCTACCCCTGTATCCTTATATGAGAGTCCCATTATCATCCTCCTTACTAACATGATTTTCTTCAGTAGGATAGTCTCCATTAAAACAAGCAGTACAAAAACCATAGTTGTCTGCTTTAAGCACTTTAAGAATTCCATTTAAACTTAAATAATGTAAACTATCTGCTCCGATATATTCCGCTATCTCGTTTACTTCTTTTTTATCTGCAATAAGTTCTTTCCTCCGGGAAGTATCTAGTCCATAAAAACAAGGATAACGTACAGGTGGAGATGAAATAGCCATTTGAATTTTATTTACCCCGGCTTCCTTTAAACGGTTAATGATTTGTTTACTAGTAGTTCCTCTAACTATCGAATCATCGATTAATATTATATCTTTTCCTTTAAGGACTTTACTTATCGGATTCAATTTCATCCGTACCTTTAAATCCCTCATCTCTTGTGTAGGCTGAATAAAGGTTCTTCCTACATATCTATTTCTTAAAATACCGTCTGCATATGCAATACCTGATTCTTCAGCAAAGCCTTGAGCAGCTGCTCCCCCTGAACTAGGTACAGGTACTACAAGATCTGCTTTAATATCCATCTCTTTAGCTAATCTTCTCCCCATTTTTTTTCGCGCAAGATAAACATTTTCCCCTCCAATAACACTATCTGGACGTGCAAAATATATGAATTCAAAAACACAAAATGCATTCGGCTTATTGTTACTATATCTTCTACTTTGAATACCCTTATCATTTATTATTAATACTTCACCTGGTTTCACTTCTCTAACAAATTCTGCATCAATAATATCGAAAGCACAGGTTTCTGAAGCTAATACATAATCATCTCCTTTTTTACCTAATACTAAAGGCCTAAAACCAAAAGGATCTCTAGCAGCAATTAAACTGTCCTTAGTCATTGCTATCAAACTGAAAGCTCCTTTTAACTGATTTAGGCTCTGTATGAAAGCTTCTTCTATATCGTCTTTAAGGGATCGCGCTACCAGATGAGATATAACCTCCGTATCCAAGGTTGAGTGAAATATGGAGCCTTGTGTTTCTAAATTGTTTTTTAATTCCTGACCATTGACTAAATTGCCGTTATGAGCTAATGCAAGTTCTCCTTTTATACTATTAGTTAAAAGGGGTTGAGCATTTACAAGTAGTGATGATCCAGTAGTGGAGTATCTGACATGACCTATACTAATATTCCCTTCAAGTTCACTCAAAATATGTTCATCAAAAACATTACTTACAAGCCCCATACCTTTATGAACTTTTAGTTTATTTCTCTGATTTACACAAATCCCCGCACTTTCTTGACCACGATGTTGTAATGAATGAAGTCCCAAATAACTTATTCTTGCTAGATTCTTATTTTTAGAATTGCTATATATACCAAAAATACCACATTCTTCTTCCATTTTATCCGGTATTAAAGACTTTTTTCGATAGCAGTGTCCCACTTTGCTTTCAACTCCTCTACATCTAGATTGATTAAATTATTAAATTTAAATTGTTTACCCTTTACAACTCCAATATGTTCATAGGGCACACAATTTTTAACTGCAATATTTTCTAATTTACTGGCTTTATTTTTGTTAATACTAACTATAATTCTACTTTGGCTTTCACCAAATAAAAGGGCTTTGTCGCTAATTTTCTCATTAATTTCAATATTGACACCTAAATTATTTCCAAAACATGATTCTGCTAGATTAACTGCTAATCCACCTTCAGAGCAATCATGGGCAGATTTAATTATATTATTTTTAATAGCTTCTCTTACTGTTTTTTGAACTCGTTTTTCTAGATTTAAATTTAATTGAGGTACATATCCATCGGCTTTACCTTTTTTAACTTTTAAATATTCACTTCCTCCTAATTCTTCACCTGATTGACCTATTAAATATATTAAATCTCCCTCGTCTTTAAAATCCATTGTAGTTTGGTCTTCTAATGAATCTAATAAACCCACCATACCTATAATGGGTGTCGGATAAATTGCTCCTTTAGGGCTTTCATTATAAAAACTTACATTTCCACCTATAACTGGAGTATCTAATTCTTTACATGCTTTTGTAATTCCCTCAACACTATTTTTAAACTGCCAATATATTTCAGGATCCATTGGGTTTCCAAAATTTAATCCATCTGTAATTGCTAAAGGTTTGCCTCCTGAACATACAATATTACGAGCTGCTTCTGCCACTGCAATTGCTCCACCTCGCCAAGGATTTAAATAACAATATTTACCATTACAATCAGTGTTTAATGCAATAGCTTTATCTTTACCCTTTATTCTAATCACTGCAGCATCAGAACCTGGTCCAACAATTGTATTAGTCATAACCATATAATCATACTGTTCATACACCCATTTTTTACTCGCTATAGTAGGTGATGATAATAAATTTAATAGATCAGTATTGTAATCTTCGCTTTTAATATCCTCAGATGTTATCTCTTCTATATTATTTATATATTCCGGAATTTTAGTTTCTCTTTTATACTCGGGAGCTTCATCAGCCAACATTTTTGCAGAGATTTCAGCAACTTTGTTTTCTCCGTTAAAGATTCTAAGCATTCCATCGTTAGTAACTCTACCTACTACTTCTGCATGCAATCCCCATTTATTAAAGACCTTTTTTACAACCTCTTCTTTACCTTTTTTAGGAATAATAAGCATTCTTTCTTGAGATTCAGAAAGCATTATTTCATATGATGTCATGTTTTTTTCACGTGTAGGTACCTTTGAAATATCAATCTCAATTCCACTATTACCCCGGCTTGCCATTTCTGCAGAAGAACTTGTTAAACCAGCAGCTCCCATATCTTGAATACCAATTAAAGAATCAGTTTTTATTAATTCCAAGCTTGCTTCTAATAAGAGTTTTTCCATAAAAGGGTCTCCAACTTGAACCGCCGGACGATCTTTTTCAGAATCCTCGGTTAATTCATCTGAAGCAAAGCTAGCTCCTTTTATACCATCTCGCCCTGTAGCAGCACCAACAACCATTACAGAATTTCCTTCCCCTTTAGCAGTAGCAGTTGCAATATTTTTCTGATTTAATAGGCCTACACTCATTACATTAACTAAAGGATTACCTTCATAAGCAGGGGAAAAATATACTTCACCCCCTACAGTTGGAATACCAATACTATTTCCATAACTAGAAATCCCTGAAACTACTCCTTTAAATAGATATTTTACTTTATCGTTATTAAGGTTACCAAATCTCAATGAATTCAAATTTGCAATAGGCCTTGCCCCCATTGTAAAAATATCTCTTATAATTCCACCTACTCCAGTTGCCGCACCTTGAAAGGGTTCAACAGCCGAAGGATGGTTATGACTTTCTATTTTAAATGAAATCGCCTGATCATCACCAATATCTATAATACCGGCGTTTTCACCAGGTCCTTGGAGAACACACTCACCTTCTGTAGGAAGGGTCTTAAGAACTAGTTTTGAATTTTTATAACTACAATGCTCTGACCACATAACACCAAAAATACCTAATTCAGTAGTAGTAGGTTTTCTATCTAACAACTCGACTATCAACTCATATTCTTTTTGAGTTAATCCTTCTTTTAGCCAGGGCTTATTTAGCAACCTTATCACCTCTTTTGTTTATGTATGATATTATTGAGGAAAAAATATTATATCCATCCGCTTTTCCAGGTGATATTTGTAGTTCGGAGCACCTTTCCGGATGTGGCATCAAACCAAAAATATTACGCTCTTTATTACAAATCCCAGCTATATTTTCGATAGAACCATTAGGATTTTCATTTTTATTTTTGTACTTTAATAGTATCTGTTTATTATCTTTTAATTCTTTTAGTCCCTTGTTATCTATATAATAATTACCTTCACCATGAGCTACTGGCATTTCTATAGAGGCTGAATTTTTATATTGATTGGTAAAAGGAGTATTGTTGTTTAAAACTGTTAGTTTAGTATTTCTACATACAAATTTAAGATTATCATTAACTTTCATAGCCCCAGGAAGTAAATTGGATTCAAGTAAGATTTGAAAACCGTTACATATCCCCAAAACTAATCCTCCTTTTTCAGCAAAGTCAATTATAGGGTCCATTACTCGTGAAAAACGAGCAATAGCACCTGAACGCAGGTAATCTCCATAAGAAAAACCACCTGGTAGGACTATCAAATCATAATCTTCTATATTTTCATCTTTGTGCCAAATCATATTAGTATCAAATTCAAATATATTTTTAAGTACATGAAATACATCTCTATCACAGTTCGAACCTGGAAAGGTTACGACACCTGCTTTCATCTTATCCCTCCATTTTCTTTATATTATAGCTATATTCTTCAATAACTGGATTTGCTAAAAGTTTATCACACATTTCTTCAACCATTTTTATTACTTTATTTTTTTGGGCTATATCTTCTAGAATCAATTCTAAATATTTACCTACATAAACTGATTCAACATTATTATACCCTAAAGATTTAAGACCTGTTTTAACAGCTTTTCCTTGTGGGTCCAAGATTCCATCTTTTAATTTTGTTTCTATTTTTACCTCCCAGTTCATTAAACAATCACATCCTTTTTCAATCTATATAGTATTTCTTGATATGCTTGTTCAACTTCTCCTAAATTCCTCCTGAAACGATCTTTATCAAGCTTTTTGTTAGTATTGAGATCCCAGAAGCGACAGGTGTCAGGTGATATTTCATCCGCCAATATTATATTCCCATTACTATCTGTACCAAATTCTAATTTGAAATCTACTAATAGTAATTCTTTTTCTTTTAAATAATTACTGAGTATTTTATTGATTTTAAAACCCAAAATATCTAAAAGCTTTAACTGACCTTCAGTAGCTAAATTCCTTTCTGTAATATGATATCTGTTAATTAAGGGATCTCCTAATTCGTCATTTTTATAATAATACTCTAAGATTGGTCTATTTAACTTAGTTCCTTCCTTTAAACCTAATCTTTCAGCTAAACTTCCCGCAGCTACATTTCTTAAAACAACCTCAATTGGTATAATATCCACCTTTTTAACTAAAAGATCAGTTTCACTAATCTGTCTAATTAAGTGAGTTTTTACATCATTATCTTCTAATAACATAAAAAATATATTAGATATTTCTAAATTAAATTTTCCTTTTGATTTAATCTTTCCTTTCTTTTTACCATCAAATGCTGTGGCATCATCTTTATAATGCACAATTAGTTGTTCAGGATTATCGGTTTCATAAATTTTTTTTGCTTTTCCTTCATATAATAATTTGCCTTTTTCCATTATTTATCTCTCCTTTTAAAGTTTTTCCACTTATTAACAATATATTGAGTACGTTTCTTCGCTATACCAAGATATTTATTAGGTTTTTCAATGATTTCTTTTTGATAATCACTCATTTTATCCCTGTATTTTTTTAGATCTTCTTTTAAATAAAAAAGCTCCCTAAGGGTTTTATCTGACTCTTCGGCCTGTAAAGTTAGTTCTCTTACAGCTTCATGAGCGTCAGGATGCCCCTGGGAAGCTAAAATTATATAAAGTGGTTCTGCAATAATCATATCACTATGTGAATTAAAATTTTCATTCATCTTTTTACGATCAATAGCAAATTTTTCTAAAACTTTTATCAACCTTTCTACCGATAAAACGAATCCAGTAATAATATCTGGTATGAAGCGACTTGAGGCTGAGTTACTAAGATCTCTTTGATGTTCAGAAATCTGGTCCATATATATTGTATTCATCTGCGGCATCGTTCTTTTCCACATACTTTTAATATTTTCATAATTAATAGGATTTCTCTTATGGGGCATTGTAGAGGAACCAACTTGGTCATTACTAAAAAATTCGCCTACTTCACTTATTTCACTTCTCTGCAAATTACGCATATCATCACTAAAATTAGCTATTACCCCAAAAGCAGAAATGATCGAGTGAATATAATCAGTCATATATTCTGCAATAACAATTTGAGTAGAAAAATCTCCGGCTTCTAAACCTAATTCTTCCATTACAAGCCCCTCAAATTCTATAGGGTCTTCAAAAAATAGCCGGGAGGCATTATAAGTACCACAAGCTCCAGAAAATTTACCTTTCAATTGATCTGCTTTCTTTTTAATTTCTTTATACCTTAATCCCAGTCTTTCAATATAACCTGCTAAAACGTAACCAAATGTAATTGGTACTGCATGTTGACCATGCGTTCTGCCAATCTGAATAGTTTCTTTTTCCTGAAGAGCTAGTTCACTTAAAATATTAATTAGTTCTCTTATTTTAGGTAGAATTAATTCTTCCGTTACTTCTTTATATTTTAATGAATTTGCTGTATCAACAATATCATAAGAAGTTGCTGTTAAATGTATATATGGACGAGCATTTTTACTTATGTTTTCCTGGACAAGATTAACCAAAGCTCTTATATTATGCTTTGTCTTTTCTTCCTCTAGATATACTTGTTCTGCAGTAATAGTTGAAATTGCTTCTTTAACTTCTTCTACTATTTCTTTAGAACATATACCTACCTTTGCTAAGTTCTTTACTAATGCAAGTTCCACTTTTAGCTGATAATTTATATTAGCTTCTTCTGATAGGTATTTTTCTAACTTATTAAATATTTCCTTGTTATATGAGTATCTGTGATCAAATGGACTTATATTCTTGAAAATATTTCTGATTACCATTGCTCAGCCTCCATTACTCAAAATATTTTTCCAAATAATTTTTATAACCTATTTTTTTTAATTCTGTCGCTGTTTTATTTACGTCTACTTTCATGTTTTCTTTATATTCAACTAATTTGTTTTTTACAACATCATCACTTAAGGCAAGTATTTGTACAGCCAAGATAGCGGCATTTCTAGCACCGTTTAAGGCCATGGTAGCAACAGGTACTCCGCCCGGCATTTGAACCATTGAATAAAGTGAGTCTGCTCCACCTAAAGTTGATGTTTTAATCGGAACCCCAATTACTGGCAAATTAGTACTGGCGGCAATAACTCCCGGCAAATGAGCTGCTTTACCAGCTCCTGCAATTATTACACTAAACTGATTGGTCTCTGCATTTAAAGCATACTCCCTTGCTCTTTCTGGTGTACGGTGAGCTGAAATAACAGTAAGCTCATAATCAATTTCTAATTTCTCTAATAATTGACAGGCTTCTTTCATAATAGGTAAGTCAGAATCACTACCCATCATAATACCAATTTTTTTATTCATCTATTATTAAATTCACTCCTTTTATTCGATGTCCAATATCTCTTCTATAGTATGCACCATCAAATTCTATCTTTTCAATATTTTCATAACAAAAATCATATACTTCCTGATAACTTTTACCAGTCGCTACAACAGATAAAACTCTACCTCCCGAACTTAAAATTTCACCATTCTCATATTTTGTTCCAGCCTGAATGATAAAAGGATTATAATTATTTTTGAATTTACTTATTCCTTTTATTTTTTTACCTTTTGGATAATCAATTGGATAACCACCTGAAGCTAATATTACAGCCATTGCCTTTTCTTCTTTCCACTTTAGGTTAATATGATCTAAACTACCTTTTGTAACTTTTTCAGCTACTGTTAATAAATCATTTTCCAGTAAAGGTAAAACCACCTGTGCTTCAGGGTCCCCAAACCTGACATTAAATTCCAGCACTTTTGGTTCACCTTTTGCCACCATTAGTCCTACAAAAAGAATTCCTTTAAAAGTAATATTTTTTTCTTTAAGATAATTAAATAATGGGTTAATAATTTTTTTATTAACCTTTTTTTGAATTTCATCATCAATCAAAGGGGTTGGCGCATAAGCACCCATCCCACCAGTATTAGGACCTTTATCACCTTCTCCGATTTGTTTATGGTCTTGCGCAGAAATCATGGGGTAATAGGTTTGTCCATCAGAAAAGAACATTATAGATGCTTCCTCACCTTCTAGATACTCTTCTATAACTATATTATCGCCTGCATTTCCAAAGTCTTTATCTATCATTATTTTTTTTATTGCATCTTGAGCTTCTTTTATATTTTTTGTAATGATAACTCCTTTTCCAGCAGCTAAACCTTCAGCTTTGATTACCAAAGGATACTCACAGTCTCTTATATAATTATATGCTTTTTTAGCTTCCGTAAATGTTGCAAACTTTGCAGTTGGTATATTACAACTTTCCATTATATTTTTGGCATAAACTTTACTACCTTCCAACTTAGCGGCTTTTTGGTTTGGTCCAAAAATATTGAGATCTTTTTTGTTAAAATAATCTACAATTCCTTCTACTAGCGGCCTTTCAGGGCCAACAAAGGTCATATCAATCTCATTTTTTTTAGCAAAATTAGCTACTTTATTAAAATTTAATATATTCATGTCTATGTTAGTAGCTATTTCTTGAGTCCCAGCATTGCCGGGCATAACAAAAATTTTATCTACTCTACTACTCTGATTTAATTTTTTAGCTAAAATATGTTCTCTACCACCACTACCAATTATTAGAACCTTCTTCAAAAAATATACCTCCCAACTAACTTAAATTTTTACTAATTAAATATAAAAATGCCCAGACAGATAGTTCCTACTTTTACTAAGAGTAGAACCTACCCGCCTGGGCTTTTATCCCTTCGGTGTATAAGATATCTGTACCGCTCGAACCAGCCATTTTTTAAATCAAAAATGCGGAAACCTAGGTACACTTCCCTCATAGACAGATAGTTATGGGCTACCTGGTAGAAACTCTCGGACCTTATTACCGAGATTATATGAGGTACAAAAATATTCGATTTTTCTAATTAATTTATGCAATTATCATAACAGAATATTATTTTTAAGTCAATAATATTTTTAATTTAATTTTAACTGTTCTATTCTTTCTAATAATTTTTCTTTCTTGTCTTTGTATTCTTCTAATTTTTCTTTTTCACCTTCAACTAATTCTTGTGGGGCATTATTTACAAAACCTTCATTTGCAAGTTTTCCTTTTGCTCTTTCTATTTCATATTTTACATCTTCTAGTTCTTTTTTAAGTCTTTTTAGCTCTTTATCTATATCAATCATTCCCTCTAATGGAAGTATTACTTCGATACCATCTACGATTGAAGTAGAAGAAGGTTGAGGTCTTTTTTCCAATTCTTTTTGCATTGTTAAGTCATCTATTTTTGCGAGGTTTCTAATATAACTTTCCCCATCTTTTAGAATTTCTTGATTTGTCTCATCTGCTAAAAGAATTGCTTCTATTTTTCGGCCCGGATCTACTTTCATTTCATTTCTTATATTTCTTACTGCTTTAATGACACTCATAATTTTTTCCATTTTATTTTCTGCTTTTTCATCAATTTCTTCTGCATTATATTCCGGCCAACTTGAGATCATAATACTTTTATCAGATATAGGCAGCTTCTGCCATATTTCTTCTGTAATCATAGGCATTACTGGATGGAGTAATTTTAAAATATCACCAAGTATTTTTAGACCCATATACTGAGCAGTCTTTTTAGCTTTTAAATCTTTGTCTTGATAAAGTCTTTCTTTTAGTATCTCTATATACCAGTCACAATATTCATTCCAAATGAAGTCATATAATTTCTTGCTCATTTCCCCAAAACTATATTTTTCTAAATATTCATCTATAGCCTGAGTTACTTCATTAGTTCTACTTAACATCCATTTATCCGCTAAATTAAGTTTCAGATCTTTTTTATTAAAAGCCTTGTAATCAAACTCTTCTACGTTCATTAATATAAAGCGAGAAGCATTCCATATTTTATTAGCAAAATTACGACTGGCTTCTAATCTTTCTTCTCTAAAGCGCATATCATTACCTGGAGTATTTCCGGTAATAATTGTAAATCTAAGGGCATCTGCTCCATATTCTTCTATCACTTCAATGGGATCAATTCCATTACCTAAAGATTTACTCATTTTTCTGCCCTGAGCATCTCTTATCAGGCCATGCACATATACATCACTAAAGGGAGGTTCATCCATAAATTCAAGACCCATAAAAATCATACGGGCTACCCAAAAGAATATTATATCTCTACCAGTGACTAAAACATCTGTTGGGTAAAAATACTGAAGGTCTTCAGTTTCTTCCGGCCAACCTAAAGTTGAAAACGGCCAAAGAGCAGATGAGAACCAGGTATCTAAAACATCTTCATCCTGTTTTAGATTTTCACTCTCACAATTAGGGCATTTATTAGGTTCTGCTCTACTTACTATCACTTCATCACAATCTTGGCAGTACCAAACCGGTATTCTGTGTCCCCACCATAATTGACGGGAAATGCACCAATCTTTTATATTTTCCATCCAATTTAAGTAGACTTTACTGAACCGGTCAGGTATAAATCTAATGTCCCCTTCTTTAACTGCTTCAATTGCTGGTTCCGCTAAAGGTTCCATTTTTACAAACCACTGTTTAGAAACAAGTGGTTCAATAACAGTATCACATCTATAACATTGTCCAATAGAATGTTCATGTTCTTCAACTTCTATTAATAAATCTTCTTCTTTTAGATCTTCAATTAGTTTTTCTCTACATTCATATCTATCCATCCCTGCATACTTACCAGTTATATCTGTCATGTTTGCATCTTCATCAATAACTTTTATTACTTCTAAATCATTACGTTCACCAATTTCAAAGTCATTTGGATCATGAGCTGGTGTTACTTTTACCATCCCTGTACCAAATTCGCTGTCCACAAATCGATCTTCGATAATTGGAATTTCTCTATTCATTATTGGTAGGATTGCAGTTTTACCTACAAGATCTTTATATCTATCATCAGAAGGATCAACAGCTATTGCTGTATCACCTAACATGGTTTCAGGTCTTGTTGTTGCAACAGTTATATATTCATCGCTATCTTTTAAAGGATATTTAATATAATAGAGTTTGCCTTCATGTTCTTCATGTTCTACTTCTACATCAGATAAAGTAGTATGACAGCTTGGACACCAATTAACAATATAATCTCCCTGATAAATTAAACCTTTATCATAAAGCTGAATAAAAACCTCTTTTACTGCATCAGAGCAGCCTTCATCCATTGTAAATCTTTCGCGAGACCAATCACAAGAAGATCCCATTTTTTTCAACTGGTTGGTTATTCTGCCACCATACTCTTCTTTCCATTCCCATGCCTTATCTAAAAATCCTTCTCTACCAAGTTCATCCTTGTCTATACCTTCATCTCTTAATTTGTTAACTACTTTTACTTCAGTAGCTATACTAGCATGGTCAGTACCTGGTAACCATAATGCAGAAAAACCTTTCATCCTTTTCCATCTTGTTAGTATATCCTGCAGTGTATTATCTAAAGCATGACCCATATGTAATTGACCTGTCACATTCGGGGGTGGCATTACTATTGAAAATGGTTCTTTATTTTCATCTATTTGTGCTTTAAAATAGTCATTATCCATCCAATACTGATACCATTTTTCTTCTACCTGATCGGGATCATAATTTTTAGGTAAATTTTCCATTTCTTTAAAACCTCCTCTATATTATTTTGAAATATAAAAAATCCTTTTCCATCCAATTAAGGACGAAAAAGGATTATTTTCGCGTTACCACCTTAGTTCCTGAGAAATTAAAATTTCTCAGACACTCTTTTAATATAACGGTTAATACCGGTTTGTCCTAAAGAATTGAGACAAACGACTCCAGGGCGACCTTCATTTTAACTTAAGCCAAGAAGCCTTCCAGCCGATGGGCTTCCCTCTCTTGGGCCTTATTAAAATTACTCCTCCCGTTCCACGTCTTTAAATATTTATAAATATTTGTATATAATAATACTATTAATTTTACTGCTTGTCAAGAGATTAATTAAATATCACTTTTTGGTTTAACAGTTACAGCAGCATCTAAATCAGTATATTTTGGTAATCCTTTTTCGGTCTTTCTTTCCATCTCACCTTTAATCAAAGGTCTTAAATATTCTAAAGCCTCTTCTTTTACATGATTACCTGCTTCATTAATCCAATCTCTAGGAACTTTTTTCTCTTTGTTTGCAATTAAATCTACATCAGCAAGTTCAATTTTGGATTGATATGGTTTATTGGAAGTCCTTTTAATAACAACCGCTTTTCCACTAGCGTTACCATGCACAGAGAATTCTACAGCTTTTTTACCACATTCAAATGCCTCATCAGCATCTGTCTTTGAAGCTATATGGTTGGCAGCTCTCTGTAAAACATTAAATTCTATTACTTTTACTCTATCATAAACATATTCTTTAATATATGGAACTAAAGCCTTGGCAGCTCCCCCCATTTGTTTATGTCCAAACTGATCATGTTTTGAAGATTCACTAGCACTTATGTAGTTACCATCACTATCTTTTATACCTTCTGAAACTACCACAATGATGTTGTCTTTTTCTTTAGCCTTTTCCTTTAAATCTTTAACAAACTTATCAGTTGAAAATGTTATCTCAGGAAAATAAATTAAATCTGGTGTTTCTAAGCCGGTTTCCCCTGCGAGGGCACTAGCTGCAGCTAACCAACCAGCATGTCTTCCCATTACTTCGATTAAATGTACATTCTTTCTCTGATATACTCTACTATCTAGTGTGGTCTCCATTACACTAGTAGCTATATATTTGGCTGCACTGCCAAAACCAGGAGAATGATCAGTGACTAATAAATCATTATCGACAGTTTTAGGTATACCCATCACTACTAAATTTTTATTATTATACTTCGCATAATTGTTCAACTTAGCTACAGTATCCATTGAATCATTACCACCAATATAATAAAAGTATTTTATATTATATTTTTCAAGAATATCAAATATTTTTTCATAATCTGTTACATCTTCACTCATTTCACCGAGTTTATATCGGCAGCTACCTAATATAGAACCCGGAGTATGCTTTAATAAAGAAATATCCTTTTTATCCTCATTTGTTAAATCACAAATCATATCTTTCATCAAACCACTAATACCGAAACGGGCTCCGTAAACCTTTTTAATTTCTTTATTTTCTAAAGCAGCCTCAATTACCCCCTGTAAACTTGCATTGATTATTGGTGTTGGACCACCGGATTGAGCAACAAGACAGTTTTTAGACATTAGTTATCCACCCCTTTTAATGTTATCTTCTATTATATAATTTACCATTTATTAAAGAATAAATAAAGGGTTTTACCCTTTAAAAATGGAATTATTAAAATATGAATAAAATAAATAGGAGTGATTATTTTGCCAAAAGGATTAAATGTTCCCCCGTATAAGATAAAGATGGTTGAACCTATTAATCTAATACCTAAAGAAGAAAGAAAAAAAGCTCTTAAAAGAGCTGGCTATAATTTGTTTTCATTAAAATCCGAAGAAGTATTCATTGATCTTTTAACTGATAGTGGTACTAATGCAATGAGTGATAATCAATGGGCTGGTATGATGCGTGGTGATGAATCATATGCAGGAAGCAAAAACTTCTTTCACTTAAAAGATACTGTACAAGATATTTTTGATTATAAACACATAGTACCTACTCATCAAGGTCGAGGTGCCGAACAGGTTTTATTTCCTCTACTTGTAGATGAGGGGGATTATGTTTTAAGTAATATGCACTTTGATACCACAAAAGCTCATGTGGAATTAGCAGGTGGTACAGCCAAAAATTTCATAATTGATGAAGCCTTAAATACAGATAAATATCATCCATTTAAAGGCAATTTTGATGTTGATAAAACAGAAAAATTTATTAAAGAAAAAGGTAAAGATAAAATTGCAATGATTATTATTACAATTACCTGTAACAGTGCCGGCGGCCAACCCGTATCACTTGAAAATATTAAAAAGGTCAGCCAACTTGGAAAAAAATATGACTTACCTGTTATTATGGATGCAGCTCGCTTTGCAGAAAATGCTTTTTTCATTAAGTCAAGAGTACAAGAATATGAAAACAAATCAATTAAAAATATTATTAAAGAAATGTTTTCTTATACAGATGCCTTTACAATGAGTGCTAAAAAAGATGCTATTGTAAATATCGGTGGTATTATTGGAATTAAAGATGATGAAGAATTATATAATAAAGTTAGATCTCAAGCAGTTCCTTTAGAAGGATTTCCTACATATGGAGGTCTAGCAGGACGAGATATGGAGGCTATTGCACGAGGATTAAAAGAAGGGATTCAATATCCCTACCTTAAACATCGAATCGACCAGATTAATTTATTGGGCGAAAAATTGAAAAGCAATGGAATTCCTATTCAATATCCAGTTGGTGGTCATGCTGTATTTGTTAATGCCAAAAAATTACTTCCCCATATTCCTTATCAACAGTTCCCTGCTCAAGCCTTAGCAAATGAATTATATTTAGAAGGTGGTATAAGAGGAGTTGAAATTGGTTCACTGCTTTTAGGAAGAGATCCAAAAACAGGGGAACAGATAGAATCCCCATTTGAATTTTTAAGACTTACTATTCCCAGAAGAGTTTATACAGATTCACACTTAAATTTTGTCGCTGAATCACTTATCAATATTAAGGATAGAGTTGATAAAATTAAAGGTTTAAAATTTACTTATGAACCTGATATTTTAAGGCATTTCACGGCTCGTTTAAAACCTATAGAATAATATAATCCCCATTGGATTTAAAAAGCAGTGAAACAAAATCCAATGGGGTTTTATAATTTATTAAT
>JAIPEX010000126.1 GCA_021736945.1 Halanaerobiales bacterium
GATTATAGCTTCTATCTCTTTTTTCTTCTCTTTAACCTTACTTGCTTTTTCATTAATATTTTTATATTTTTCTTTAATTTTTTGATATTTTTTCAAAAGACTTTTTAAGGTGATGTCTAGATCAAAAACAGGAATATCCTCATAATCTTCTGTCTTTTCTTGCGACCAGCAATGATGATAAAATGGACAATTATTTGAGCTGCCGTCATGTGTAAGCCAGAAACAAGGAAAGCTGTCAGCAGTATTATCATTGGGTATTTCAGGTACAAAACCTTTCTTTTTCCAGCGGTGCAGCCTTTGAAGTTCTTTTTCTATCTGGCTGCCTTTCTCTTTATTGTATTTTATCTCAAAAGATTTGGTAGAAAGTTTTCGGCCGTAGAAAATATAGATTAACTCTGCTCTATTAGCTCTTCTTTTACCACGACTGTCAGTGAAAAAATGTAAATAGGCTTGGACCTGATTAAGGTGGTCTTTTTTAGGTAGATTGGAACCGGCCTTTTCATGCACGGATTTAACTTCAATAATAGTAGATGGTTTGTCTTTCGGATTGGGAAACCAAATATCCATATGGCCTATATCACCATAAGGGGTATAGACCTCAATCTGGTTTCTGGTTTTACGGGGGAAGTTTTTAATAAATTGATTCACCAACCAATTCTCCAATAAATTACCCCTTTCAAAGGTCTCTGCTGTCGATTGATCAACCCTGTCTGAACTATATCCTAAAACTTTCAACATCCGCATCCGCTGACACTTACCAGTGTTAGATAATCTAAAATTGCTGGGATCAAAGTCGCTTTTCTTTACTTCTTTAATTCGTTTTTCTATAACTTCTTCGGAAATATTAGTCATGGGTCCTCTCCTTTCTTAAAATTTTTTATTTTCTCTAATTCATTGATATTTTTCATGTCGAATATCACTGTTTTCTCTTGAAATTTTAATAATTTAGTATTTGTTTTTAAAAATATCTTACGTATTATTAGAATTAAATTTAAAATTATTTTTCTGCTCTCATACGTTAAAATAGAATATATTTAGTAAGTAACAAAATGTAACGTAATTAGCCAAAAAAATATCTACGGCTTTTCTTTCTTTGAATCACTTTTAATCTTTTAGTTTTTAAAATTATAGAAGTTTATAATTTTCTTGTCAATTAACCTAATATTGCTTTTATTGTAGACATTTTAGTAGTAATATATTGTTAAAATATATTCAATGTTTTAAATAGATTAAATGAAAATGATATCTAAAAATATGTCACATTAAGTGACTTGTACCTGTTTTTATTATAAGATACATATCGTTACTTGTCAAGCTAAAAAATTTTTTACTGCTTTTTACTTTTATTTCCTTTTGTTTAATGATATGCTTTAATAAAAATGAGGTGAAAGATTATGACTTTTTCTAAAAGACTAAAATATTTAAGAAAAGAAAGTGATCTCTATCAAAAGGAACTTGCGGAGAAAATAGGAGTATCGAGGACTACCATCACTCAATATGAAAATGGAGCTCGTGAACCTAACTATGAAATATTAAAAAAATTGGCCAACTTTTTTGAGGTATCTACTGATTACCTATTAGGAAACACTGATCAAAGAAGGCCCGCTGGAAAAATGGAGACTGCTCTTATTGAAGACCAAAAATTATTAGAAATTTATGAAAGTTTAAAACATAGAAAGGATCTCCGAATGATGTTTAAAGAAACCAAGGAACTAAATCCCTCCACTGTAAAACAAATAATTGAAATAATAAAGACATTTAAGAAAAATAATGTTTAATCAGGATAGGTTATAAGTTATAAACTTCGATGATATTTCGTTCTATCTATCTTGTATAGATTATATTTTTCCTGAGAGGGTGTTCTCTACTTTAAAATTATATGTTAAATTTAGAGCTGGATTATATTTACCTATCAAAAAAAACACCTTTGCCTATTACAGCAGAGGCGAGATATTAAATGGGCTTAATATATTTTGATTTATATACTTTTAAAACTTATTCTATAGATCTAAAGGACCTATCTTAAAAAATGATCTCAAGAGTAAAGTATTAACTCTAATGGATATTATTCTCAGGCTCATATTCTTTTACTATATTTTTTAAAACTTTTATAATATTCTTTTTATCAGTTTGATCTGCAAGAACCTCTAAATTATTAATATTTTCAATAAATTCATTTTCTTCTAAACAATTTAAATTACTAATATATATTTTTTCATGTTTGGTAGATATATCATCTTCAGTGTCCAATAGTATTTCTTCATACATTTTTTCCCCTGGTCGTAATCCAGTAATTTCTATATTAATATCTACACCTTCTTGATATCCTGATAATTTAATTAAATCTCTTGCTAGTTCTATGATTTTAATTGGTTCGCCCATATCTAAAATAAATACTTCTCCTCCATTACCAATAGCTCCCGATTGTATAACTAATTGCGCAGCTTCAGGTATTGTCATAAAATAACGTCTAACTTTGGGGTGGGTAACAGTAATCGGTCCTCCATTTTTTATTTGTTTTTTAAATATTGGTATTACACTGCCTTTACTGCCTAATACATTACCAAACCTAACAGCCATATATTTTGTGTTGCTTTTTTTACTATAAGATTGAACGAACATTTCTGCGACTCTTTTTGTTGCCCCCATAACATTGGTAGGATTAACTGCTTTATCTGTAGAGATCAATATAAATCTCTTAACTTGATTTTGGTCAGCAGCCTCAATTAAATTTTTGGTTCCAAAGATATTATTTTTAACAGCTTCCTCTGGATTGTTTTCCATTAAAGGTACGTGTTTATGGGCAGCGGCATGAAAGATTACATTGGGTTTATGTTTTGATATGCTATTAAATACTTTTTTTCTATCTCTAATACTCCCGATTTCCACTTCAGTATCTAAATTAGGAAAATTTTCATTTAGTTCCCGTTTTAAGAAATATGAGTCGTTTTCATTTATATCAAAGATAATTATTTTTTCTGGCTTAAATTTAGCACTTTGCCTACATAATTCAGAGCCTATGGAGCCTGCTCCACCAGTTATAAATATTATTTTATTAGAGAGATAACCTGAAATTTCATCTTCTATTAAATTAACCTGTTCCCTCTTTAATAAATCTTCAACTTGTACTTCCCTAACTTGATTAACATTAAATTGTCCATCGATGATTTCATGTATGCTGGGTACTGTTTTTACTTTTACATCTTCTTTTTTACTGAGATTATATATATCTTTGATTTCTTTACCCTTTGCTGAAGGAATAGCAATAACAACTTCTTCAACATCATATTCATCAATGACATCAGGTATAATATTTCTTTCACCAAGAACTTTTATACCATGAATTTCAAGACCATGTTTACTTTTATCATCATCAATCACCCCAATTATATTTTTACCAAGTTCTGGATGTTTTTGATATTCTCTTATTAAAAGATCACCAGCATCTCCTGCTCCAACAACTAAAATATTTTTTTGAGGTTTATTACTCTTATTTTTCATATAATAACCTTTTAATAATCTTAATAAAAATCTGGTTCCACCTAATGCAAATACATCTAAAACTAAATTAATAATAACTACACTTCTTGAAAATGAAATCATAAAGAAATATAAATACACTATAAAGAAAGCATTTATAATTAAGGAAGTTTTCATGATAGCTTTTAATTCTGCAATACTAGCATAATGCCAAATTTTATTATACATATTAGTTATGTATAAAGCTATCAAACCGAAAATTGTTATTGCTATAAAAAATTCATATTCAAGGTGGCTTAAAAAATTTCTATCAAAACGTAAAATATAACTAAATAATAGTGCTAGGTTAATCAAAAATATATCGATAATTATTAGATATGGTTTTTTGTATAATTTCATTAACTTTTCAAACATTATATTACCCCATTTCAATATTTTACTTCCTCTATATTCAATTAAATAAAACTTGATATATCCCTTTTATAGTTTGGAATTTTGATTATCAAACACAAAAGTCTCAAGATATTACTACCAAGACTTTTAAACAATAAATCTATTTTAAAATATCTTCAATAGTAGTTTTTAATTCAGGAATTTTGTTTTCTACAACATTCCAAATTATTTCTAAATCAATGCCAAAATAATCATGGATTAGTATATCTCTTAAACCTGCTATTTTTCTCCATTCAATATTTGGATAGTCTTTTCTTAAATCCATGGGAATTTTTTTACCGCTTCTCCTATAATTTCCAGATTACGGATTATAGCGTCTTGTAACATTTCATTGTTTTTAAATTCATTATAGGTATATTTTCCGAATATTTTAAAATTTTATAAGAAGATTTTAAAATATCGTTTAAATAAATATCAGTTTTGCGCATATTTTGCACTTCCCAATATTTCTTCTCGTAATTCTTCTTTGATATTTTCATTTATAACAAGATCAACATTTTTATTTAAATTATCTTCTAAAAAAAATTTTAAGTCCATATAATTGTCGAAATTCTTCTTACCTGGTTCAAATTCAACTAAAAAATCAAGATCACTATCTTTTTTAGCTGTACCTTTGATATAAGAACCAAACAATGCTATATTTTTTACTCCATATTTATTTAATGTATCTTTATTTTTTTCTAAGAAATCAAAGATTTCTTCCTTGTTCATTTTTTTACCTCCTGATACCATTTTACATTATAAGTTATCTAAAACAACTACTTTTGCAGGGTTTAATACCAGGTTTTTATGTTTTTGATCTTGTTTATCGATCAAATTATCATTTAGATTGTAAAAGCAATTTTCATGATGTTATGAAATCAAAACATTTTCTGGGATAAGTGTTAAACTAGAATTGTAAATCATTATACTTTTCAGGTTCAGAGTTATATAAATCAAAATTTCATGTAAAAATTCAAAGATAGATTAAGATAAATAAAAATTGGATCTTGAATACTTGTAAATTTATTTTTTATTTTTGTCAGTTAATTAATTATATTCTTGGAGTTTAGGGTTCCAATTCTTATTGAATTCAATGTTATTATAATAAGCTTTATAAGGTGGATCTAAAAATTTAATTATTGATTTTATTATTCTTTCATATTTTAAATTTTGATTTATTATTTTTTGACAGAAATTTTCCCAACGTTTATTCATCATGGTATTATTATTTAATCTTATTAAAGCTTCTATAGCATCCTCAGGGTATTCCCTGTTCCTGTTATCTAAGGTATTATTTATAGCTTCTTTTAATTTATTTCCAGAAAAACTATAGTTTTTAAGTAAAAAATATATATCAAAAAAATCTTTCATCCTACTATTTGTTTCCATTCTATAAATAATAGAATCAATTTTTTCTGATACAACTGAATCTAATGAATATGTTAAAATATTTGGTTTTTCAAAATCATCTAATATTGTTAATAGATTTCTTGACTTAGGTTCTGGAGATAAATAGTCATCTCCCGTACCCATATCAATATTAATATGTGTTCTAGTATTTTTAATTTTGCTTATTAAATTGACTCTTATACCATTATACTTCATTTGTTCAGTAATATTTTCATAATTTTTAATTTCAAATGTTACATAACTATAATTAGTTTCTTGGTTAATAATATTACCTATGACATTTTTTATCCTTTTTGGATTCATGGATAAATCTTTAATCAAATAATCAGAATCAACCGTTGGTCTGAATTCAAATTGACTTAAAGAATAGATTAAATAACCACCTTTCAATACAAAATTGTCTTTATAATCAGATAAGGCTATTCTTCTAAGCAATTCTTCATTACTAAACAAAACTAAAAGCTGCTGAAATTGTATATCTAATTTTTTTGATTTATTTTTCAATTTGGCTAAAGTAGAAGCCGCAGGATCTGCCATTATATCCACATCCCAATATATTTTTGTATTTTATTACGAACATTTAGTTTTTCACCATATTCCATTAGAGTCCTGATATCCTTGTTTTTATCATTGATATAGTTTTTTATAGCTTTAGTAAATACCTCATTATCAAGTTTATTTTCATATCTAAGAACATCACAAATTGTTTTATTTCTATCATATATTGGTATTTGAATATTACCTATAGAAATATTTTTTATTCCTATTAACCGACATTCGTTTTTTATAAAAAAAGGTTTTATTTT
>JAIPEX010000127.1 GCA_021736945.1 Halanaerobiales bacterium
GTATCATTTTCATTTATAATCGGTATTATTCCATTTTTTAAGAGTACTTCAAGTGTATTGTATATGTTCTCATATCTATTTTTTTCTTTTAAATCACTCGATGTAAGTAGGACCTGGCCCCCGATTTCTCCCTTTTGTCTTAATATCTTATTATAGAGTGAAATTAAAAGTCCCTGTCCTACAGCTGCCATTCCCTGTTTTTCGGCCATGCTGCAGGGAAGTTTTAATTTAAGTTCACCAATCCCTGCTCCGATCGCACCAGACGTTACCAATAATACTTCTTTACTCCTATTTTTCAAATCTACTAATTGGTTTAAATAATGCTCTATAGCTTCATAATTTAGTTTTCCATTTTCATGTGTTAAACAACTCGTTCCGATTTTTACAACAATCCGCTTTAAATTATTTTCTTGCAAAATACTCCCTCCTCATAAATATAGAATTTTTCTTAAAACACTAAAAAAACCTCGTTCCTTCAATAGGAACGAGGTTGCTCTCGCGGTACCATCCTTGTTGACTAATTAATAGTCCACTTACTTGCAGTTACAAAAGTATTTAAAAATACTTTAATAACCTGTCATGATAACGGTTGACGGCCGGCAAAGCTTACTAATTTCAGCTTCCAACTCCCAGGCGGGTTTCATTAAAATAGATATTATCGGGCTTCCACCATCCCCAACTCTCTTTAAAATACCATTTTAATTACTATTCCTGTTCACTGTCAATAATCTTTTTTTAATTTTAGTTAGTTATAATAATACATAAACTTTATATATATGTCAAGTGTTTTTTCTAATACTTTATCCACAACAGCTGCCGGAAGAAAAACTAACTGGAGGTTTTCCTTCTTTTACTAATACTTTGTTCACTAATTTATAAAAGTTGTCTGAACAACATTCACCTGTTGGATTTAACTTCTCACACATACAAATTGCTTTTTCCTTATAATTAAGTACAATATCTTTCCAATCTTTCAAGCCTAGTTCTCTAACAGCTTTTTTAACTTGATCATATGTAATATTATTACAGTAACAAGCTATCTTAGGTTCAGACCCTTTCTTAAACCAAATTGGTTTTTTAAGATCTGCTAATTTAAATACTGACTCTTTTGTCTCATCAATATAGACATTTTCACAGTCAGGATTTAAACAAATATAATAATCATTATCTAAAATCTGTTTCTGTAATTCCTTTTTAACCAGTGAATTCAAAACATCATGAGGTACAGATTTTGCTGTCGAACCACATTTGGGACATTCACTATATTTTACTTCTTTACTTTCATTACTACCATTGTCGTTGCATCCACAACCACATCCCATGATATATACCTCCTTTCAATATTCGCTTTATATAATTATATTTTACCAAGCTTTTGTGCTAATTCCTTTATATGGGCTGGGCTTGTACCACAACAGCCCCCTACAATTTCTGCTCCGGCCTCAATACAGGCCATAATCCCTTCGCTAAATACATCCGGCTCCATATCATAAACTGTTTCTTCACCTTTTAACTTCGGTTGACCTGCATTGGGTTCTACCATAATAGGTAAGTCAGTGTTATCTTTGAGCTCCTTTACTATTTCAGCCATTTCTTCAGGATCTAGGGAACCGCAGTTTGTACCGATAATATCAGCACCTTCTTTTTGCAACTTCTGAGCTGCTTCTGCTGCTGAATTACCCATTACTGTACGACCACCTTTATCAGTTGTATTATATGATAAAGATACTATTACTGGCAAATCAGACGTGCTTTTACAGGCTTTAAGAGCGATTATTGCTTCCCTCAAATCAACGATCGTTTCTATAATGAAAGCATCCACACCTTCATCAGCAAGTATTTGAGCTTTTTCTTTAAATGCCTCAAAAAATTCTTCCTCTTCATACTCACCATACGGTTTTAATAATTTGCCGGTCGAACTTATATCGCCTAAGACGAAGTTATTAGAACCAGCCGCTTCTTTAGCTAACTTAACTCCGGCTCGATTAATTAAATCCAGATCATAATCTTCATTTTTATCTTTTAGATAAAGCTTATTCATAGAAAATGTGTTTGTTATAATGGCATCACTACCTGCATTAAGATAGCTTTTATGAATATCTTTTACTATCTCTTCATTTTCTATATTATTTTTAAAATTACCCATCACATCTCTCTTTTTAAGTTCGGTTCCCATTGCTCCATCAAGAAGTGTAATCTCATTGTCTTTTATAAATTCTAAAAAATCCATATTAATAACCACCTTACTTTTTATATTAAAGTAATAATTCAATCTTTGTTCCTTTGCCGATATTAGATTTCATTTTAAAAGAACCACCAACTTGTTTACTTCTTAATTCCATATTAATAAGCCCATTTCCTTTTTCAATTTTCTCTTTATCAAAACCCACCCCATTATCTTCAATAGTTAATTTGATTTTATTAGGACTATTTTGGGTAAGTTTTTTTAACTTTAATATTACTTTATCTGTATTAGCATGTTTTTGGATATTTGCCAGTGCTTCCTGAACAATCCTATAGATAGAGTATTCCTGTTCTGGAGTTAAATCGGTTATATCATCAATATCTTTTTCAACTTCAATTTCCTGTCGGGCTGAAAACAAATCAAGGTGTGTTGATAAGGCTTCTTTTAAACTATTCTTTTCTAGAGCAGCTGGTTTCAATTCTTTGATCATATTTTTTAACTCTTCTGAAGTATTTTCTACTGTTTTTTCTAGGTGCTTTAATATTTTAAAAACTTTATCATCTTCTATTTCTAATATCTTCATTTGGTTTTTTAAAGAACTTAGTCCATAAGAAAGACCGTGAATATCCTGTGAAATGGAATCATGTAACTCCCGTGCCATTTTATTTCTCTCTTTTGATACTAGAAGATTTTTTGTAGCTTCTTTTAACATCATATCTTTTGCCGCTAAATCTTCTAGATATTTATTTTCTATTTCTAATAATGCCATTTTCTGTTCTACTTTCCAGTTGTAGTATTCTAAGGCTGCAATAACAACTGCAAATATTACTCCAAAAACAATTCCCCAAATCATATTATTTCTTAATGTATCAAAAAATTTAGAAATACCCTCCTGGCTAAATACTACAATTGTAAGTGTTATCGTTAATGTGATAACCACTGCAAAAATTATAGTCTTTCTTATCAAAGCATTCTCTAAGCCTTTATTTAAAAAGTATCTTTCTAAAAAAGTAGCAAGCAAACCAGCTAGTCCTGAGATAACTGCACAAAGGATGGGAATAATATATATCTCTAAGCCACTATATTCTCTTGTAATTAAAGTTACAACTAAAAATACTATACCAAATAATAATCCGAATAAAGAACTAACTTTCAAATTGCTCCAATAATCATTCTTTCTTTTTTCTATTATATTACTTTTGTTTTCAGGTTTTTTAAAAACTTTATTTTTTATTTTATTAATTTTCACCACCACCTAGATAAGGCCTTTTCGAATTGCAAAGACAGCAGCCTGAGTGCGGCTGTCGACTTCTAGTTTTGCCAGTATATTAGAAACATGGGTTTTTACTGTTTTTATACTTACTACTAATTCATCAGCAATTTCCTGATTGGAAAGACCTCTACCTAGAAGGGCTAAAACCTCAAGTTCTCTTTCGGTCAAAGGTTCTATTAGTTCTTCGTTTTCGTTTCCATTACTCTTTTGATTAACTCTTTTTAAAAGCTGTTCAGCTACCTCAGCTCCATAATATACGCCACCAGTATATACTGCTTTAATAGCAGCAATTAATTCTTCTGGCTTAGCATCTTTCATTACATAACCGTCTGCCCCCGCTTTTAAGGCTTCATATACCTTATCCCAATTGTTAAAACTGGTTAAAATCAATACTTTAATTGAAGGATAACTTGCTTTAATCTTTTCGGTAGCTTCGATCCCATCTACTTCAGGCATCTGAAGATCCATTAGAACCAGATCATAATTGTTGTCTTCTTTAATTTTATCCAGGGCAATCTGCCCATTATCTGCTTCTGACTTAATTTCTATTTCTTCTGTATCATCTAAAAAGAGACTGATACCCTGGCGGAAAAAAGGATGATCATCTGCTATTAACAGTTTTATTTTTTCAGTTGCCATTTTATCTCTCCCTCTCTCAATAGCGTTATCTTATTATATCAATAATTATAATTTTTTTCACTTTTTAATTGATGGTGGTCACAGTTTCTTTTAAAGTCAACTTTTTCTGTCTCTTTTTTAAACTTCTTTTTTCCCATTTCACAAATAGCCAGGCAAAAACTAACATTTGAATAGTAACTTCTGGTGTACCAACCAAATGTTCAGCTAAAGAAGCTTTAGTATAGATCATACCTTCAATAGAACCTAAAGTAGCCTCTACAGATCCTAAATAGGTAAGCCCCCAAAGTACACTGAATAAGATTAACCATCCTCTTTTATGATTTACTATTACTTCATAAAATGGATAAAGAATTAAAGCAAAGATAGCACCTCTAATTATCTGCAAAAAGGGAGCAGCTTGCATTATAGGAGACTCTATTGACCTAAAGTGTGCAAATACTTCCGAGGTTTGAAATACTTCAGCATAGTTAAATAAATTCATAAAAATAACTCCAGCAACTGTGTAAGTAATAACATGTAATAAAGTAAACCTGCCAATATAACCTAATAACTTTTTATTCATTTTAATCAACCTCTCTTTTGTTTTAATCTATAACTATTTTATCAGTAAAACTTTATTATTTAATCAGACAAAAGGATTGATTAAAATGAAAAAAGACTGATTTAATATCAGCCTTTTGACTTAGTCCAAAATATTTAGTTAGATTTTTTTATTTCAAAATGCCTTTGCAACCAATCTACAGTCAATTCAATTACAATATGATAATCCTCTCGGATTCCATGTCTAGCATCTTCAACTACTTTCAGTTGAGAATCTGAAGGTAGAATTTTCAAAGCCTTCTTAGATCTCTTTAATAATTCCTTTTCTTCTTCCCCTTTATCACCATGAATTATTAAGATAGGGACATTAATGTCTTTTAATAACTCTTTTTGTTCTATTTCAGAAAAGGCATCCAGGATTTCTTTACTAATTTTCCTGGTTCCAATTTCTTCACTTTCGAGAGTTAAGTAACCTTTTTCTTCTAATTCTTGCATCTTTTTATTAGAATAAAATTTCTCCCAGCTATAGTCCATACTATCAGTTACTGGACCAGTTAAAACCATAGTTTCAATGTCTTCACTATATGCTTTTAGACAGACAAGTCCACCCAAACTATTACCGAAAAGACCAATCTTATCAAAACCTTTTTCTTTTACAAAGTCTATTGCAGATAATAGGTCGTCTATTTCTTTATCAAGTTTAATAATGTCAGGATCACTTTCTCCACAACCACTGAAGTCAAATTTTAAAACATTATAGTTTTCTTCCTGAAGACGATCTGCTAATCTATCGAAACGCCCCTGAGAAGATCGATCATTTATAAAACCATGTGCCATAATTATTATATTATCTGAATCTGCTTTATAGAAATCTCCTACTAATTGTAATCCTCTGCTATTTTTAAAACTAACTTTTTCCATAAATATATTACCCCTTAGTTTTAGTAATTATTAATATAGTTTTTATCTTTAAGTTAGATTGATTTCTTATCATGAAAACTAATGTTTTTAAAAAGTAAAAAGGTCATAATAAAGCAACCAATACCAATTGGGACCCAAAGTACTAATTGAAATAAGTCCTGAACAGCTCCATTCATATATGTAACTAGAGAAGCTGAAGATAGTGCAGCCATATATACAAAACCTTTTAAATTCCAAACGACAGCTAGTACATAACCCCAGGGTCTTTTTTTAAGTATATTAATTCCAGCTATTAATGCTACTGGCACTACCATAGAAAGATCTAAGGCTGCTATTACATTTGTCGGATGAGCTACATTAGTTATTATCTCCGGTACTGTCCCCGAAAAAACATAACTTAGTGATAACCCTGTATGAAAAACACCTATTGACACTCCCCGCCCGTTCGTAAATACCACTCACGAACGAGGATTCTTAACTGCTTTAAGCAGTTTCCATGACTGATGTATCGCTGGAATACCCCGCATCATTAAAAATACTAGTATTCCAATCAGCCAAGTAACA
>JAIPEX010000128.1 GCA_021736945.1 Halanaerobiales bacterium
TGCCACTGAATTAGGATTAGATTTAGATGCAACTTTTAATACATCAAAGTCCTTTTCTTCTTGAGTACTATTCATTTACTATTCCCCCTTGAATATATTTTTGCTACTAATGAAAATTAATAAGATTATTTATAGAAATATTTACTGCCCTTCTCCATCTGAGATAATTAAAATATCAAGTTAAGAGTGATTTATTTAATCCTTTCCAGTGACTAATTAATAGATACAAATATTTTTTGGTTTTATCTAAAGTTTTAATTTTAGTATCATTTATATACTATCACTCTTAAAGTTCTTTAATCATAAATTTTATCCTTCTTTTATTACCTTAAATAATTCTTAAAATTCTAAATATTTATAAAATAACTAAAGAATGATTTGAGTCTAGTTATTATTTATTTTGTTTGTAAAAATCTATTTTCTATCTGAATCCTTATTTTTATACATATCTAAATCTGCCTCTTTTAAAATATTAGTTATTTTTTGATCAGTTGTAGTTTTGGTAGCAGCACCAATACCTAAAGAAACAGTTAATAAATCTTCTTTCGTTTTTTTAGTTTCTTCCTGTATCCGGTCAATAACATTTTTTGTTTCATCTTGATTTGTATTTGGTAGTAGGATAGCAAATTCATCTCCACCCCACCTAGCCAATATATCCTCATCTCTAATTACTTTTTTAAGAATATCAGCTGTTTTAACAAGCAATTCATCACCTTTTTTATGACCTAATGAATCATTAACTTTTTTCAAACCATTAATATCAGCCATAATTAAACTGAGTGGTAGTTGCCTTTTAGTATCCAGTCTCTCCAGCTCTTCCTCAAAAAATCTTCTATTATATAAACTGGTTAGTTTATCATGAAAACTTTTATATTTAATTTCGGCTTCAGCATAAATTCTTTCTAAAGCCGATGCGGTATGTGATATTAATAGTTCTGCTAACTCCAAATCATTTTGACTAAATGCTTCGGCTTCTTTAGAAACCGCTTGGAAAACTCCCAGATTTTTAATAGGAATACTAATTCCAGATTTATATTTCTCTTGTTCAGGTTCAACTGCAAAAAAGTTATCAAAATCATCAATAATAATGCTTTTACCTTCTCTAAAAGTTTTCCCGGCTATACCTTCATTTATTGAAATAGAGTGAGGTTTACTTGAAGTTGTAACCTTACATACTAATTGATCATCTTTTAAAAGTCTAATATTACAAAATTCAAAATCAAGTAAATTCTTAGCAGCTTTTATAGTTTTATCTAATATCTCTTTTTCAGTTTCAAGTTCCATAAATTCTAATGCAGTAGAGTGTAATTGTTCAATAGTATCACGTTGTTTTTTTATAATTTCCTCCTGGTTTTTTCTTTCCGTAATATCTAGTTGCATAGAAAGTATCCCTTGCTCACCATTAGGTAATATAATACTTGATTCTTTTATATAAGTATATATCTCCTGGTTATCCTTAGTAACACTAATTGTATCAAATTCTAAATCTTTACCATTTAATATTTCTTTTATATGCTTTCTGGCAGTTTCAACTTGATTGGACGAAACAAGAGTATCTGTTACTTTTGCTCCTTCTAACTCGCTTTTGTCATATCCTGAAATTTTACATAGCGTTTCATTTACCTCCAGTATAGTTCCTTTTCGGTCTTGTAATAATATACCAAAAGGCGCCGTTTTAAAAATTGTCCTATATCTTTCCTCACTTTCCTGTAAAGCTTGATAGGTTTTATAATTTTGATAACTTATATAATATGTTAAACCAGCTATAGTTATATAACCAATAAAAAAACCAAAAAGTGGTTGATTAGAATTGTCTGCAAAATACAATGCTAAAGCCACCAGTAAGGCAAGTACTATATTGGTAGATAGGGTAAAACGATCTCCTTTAAAAATCAAGTTTACTATAGCTAAAATAATTAAAACATTTATGGCTATTTGTAGTTCAAAATCCATTAAATAACTTACATAAATTAGTTGTATTATTGCAAAGATTACAGTTAAATAGGTAATCCTTTCTATCCGTTGCTCAAACCACGTATTTATCTGAGTCATCAAATATACCCCTAAAAATAGAAAAGCAGTTAATAAACGTTGTTCTGTAGGCATTGGATCTTGAATAGTTTTAATATAATCATAAATAATAGCAAAAGAAAAATATATTAAAGAACTAATTAATAATAGATATTTATAAAATTTTATAGTTCTGTACCTATTCTTTTCCATTTTGTTTTTTATAGAGCAGTATTAACTACTCTATATATATCCTCCCTCTTTTTATAAATGACAATTTATAAAACAATTTTATTAATATTTGTAGCTTTCCTTATTTATAATAATTCCGTATTCAACAAATAAACCCTTCCAAAATTATATTATATTTATTCAGCTATATAAATAATTATTATTTATATTGCAAAAAAAGCAGTAAATAGGCTTATCAGTATAAATGAGTACCTATTTACTGCTTTTTGATATTTCAAAATTTAATTTTTGCAAGTTTTTATACTCTCAAGAAATCAATTTATGAATACTAATATTAAATGGATGAGTAATATATTTGTATTTCACTTGAATTTTAAAGTCTATTAAAAGTTTGCGGGGCTAATGAACTCATCTTTATTATAAAATATATTATCTATTTCTTCAGAAGTATTATTTTTAAAGGCTTCATAATCTGCCATAGCTTCTTCTTGTCTTTTATCTCTTAGTCTATTATATTTCTCATAGTTATCAATTAAGAGCTCTACTATTGTCTCGTCTATTTTGTTTTTCTCAACATTTTCTCTTAATATTTTAACCACCATATCCTTTTCATATCCCTTTCTATAAGGTCTATCTTCAGTTAAAGCAGTAAAAATATCTGAGACTGCTAATATTCTTGCCCCATTATTAAGTTTAGTTCTATCCAGTTTAAATGGATATCCTTTTCCATCTAAGGTTTCATGATGAAAGGCTGCCCATTCTTTCAACTGAGGTACCTCTTTAATATTATCAAGAACATAATATGAATAATAAGTGTGACTTTTCATTGCTGCCCATTCTTCATCTGATAATTTCCCTTTTTTATTTATTACATAGTTAGGAACTCCCATTTTACCTATATCATGGAAATAACCAGCAATCTCCATGATCTTAACTTCTTGTTTTGAATAACTAAGATCTTCTGCTAATTTAGAAGAAATCGTAGCAATACCTTTGGAATGAGTAGCTGTAAAAGGATTTCTAAAGTCTATTACATGACTAACGATTTCCCCAATACTTAAAACTTGTTCCAAATTCAATCGTAAGTCTAGATTTTCCCTGATATAATCATCTAAAATATTTTCTCGGATTTTCACATTAGTTGCATCTAACCAAAAAGATTCTTGTTCATTTAAAGTCATAAAACCATCTAAAATTTCTTTATTTATTTTACCTTCACTATATTTCTTAATTTCTTCAACAATATAATCTTTAATTAATATTTTATCTTTATTCATTTTATTAATAATAAATGCGGTAATATCTGATAAATTAATAATATTGCTCAGATAATTTATTTTTTCATCTTCTATTTTATTCCAATCAGCATGGTGATTTTTTAATATACGTGCATAACCAGCCAAGGGAAAATAATCTTCCAGCAAACAATATCCTATATATGCATGTTCTACATTAGTCCTATCTTTTAATACTTCGTCAATATTTTTATTGAAATATAAAATACCTATATCATGTATTAAACCACTAAAAACTAATTTACGAAGTTCATCTTCACTTAAATCTAATTTTTTACCAATTCTTAATGCTATGTATGCTACCATTTTATGGTGTCCCGTTATTTCCTCACTCATTAAATCTATTGAATCAGAAATGGTTTTCATTACATTATAAAATGAAATACTCAATTTTGTATTTACTTTCATTAGCATTGTCCTCCTAAAAATTTAACTTCCTGATTAAATAGCAATATACATTCTATATTTTTAGAAAAATATTTAATATTAAAAATAATAAAGCAAATAATCTAAGCAAAGGATTAAGGACAATAAGGAGGGGTGAAATCCAATGCTTAGATTATTAAAATCATAAATTAAATTTTACCCTTAATTTCTTATTTGTATTATATTAGATATATTAAATTTGTCAACAACCTTCTTTTAATGAATATTTTAATCAATAAATTGTATTTAATAAAGTATCAATTATAAGTCAAATTGTGCAACTTTATTAGATAATTGTTGTGCCATATCAGCGAGTTCCTCTGATGTTTTAACAATTTCTTCTGTAGATGAACTTTGTTCCTCACTGGAAGCTGATACTTCTTCAGCATTACCGGAAACTTGTTGGCTAACAGAAGATATTTCATTAATAGCCTCTTCAACCTTTTTGCTATTTTCATTCATTTCATCCGCTGCTGAAGAAATTTCTTCAATTATTTCACTTAATTTAAATGTAACATCATTAATTTTTGCAAAGGTATCTTCTGTATTTTTTATTGTGTTAACCCCTTCATTTACAGCTGCTTCAGTATCTTCCATTTGATTTACAGTATCTTTTACCCCGGCTTGTATTTCATTTATTAACTTAGCAATCTTTTCTGTAGCATCTGAGGATTCTTCTGCTAATTCTCTTATTTCATCTGCAACAACACTGAATCCTCTACCAGCTTCACCAGCCCTCGCAGCCTCAATTGCAGCATTTAAGGCTAATAAATTAGTCTGCTCAGATATATCATTAATTAATTCAACTATATTTCCTATTTCGCTTGATAATTCACCTAACTCATCTATTTTGTTAGCTACAGCATTTGTTTGATTTTTTACTTCTTTAACTTGGTTTATTGTCTTATTAACAGAATCATTTCCCTCTTTTATATTTTGAACAACATTATCTGCAGATTGATCCATTTCATCTGTTTTTCTACCTACATTTTCAATTTTTCCAGCTAATTCATTTACGTTATCTTTAGTTTGGACTATCTGAGCGGATTGTTTTTCAGCTCCTTTGGCAACTTCTTGAATAGCACTACTTACTTGTTGTGAAGAAGCTGAAATTTCTTCACTGGATGCTGATAATTCTTCACTCGAGGCAGCCAATTCTTCCGCAATTTCAGATATTTGTGATACCATATTACTAAATCCAATAATCATTTTATTAAATGAAGCTTTTATTTTATTTATTTCATCGCCTTCTTTTTTATCATTATAATTCACCTTTACAGTTAAATCACCTTTACCAGCTTTAGCCATTTTATTACTTAAAGTTTTTAAAGGTTTCGAAATTTTATTGGCGATATAGTATATAATACTGCCGGTGACAATAAGAGAAATTACAAATATAATTATTAAAAATGATAATGTGTTTTCAATAACCGAATTTATGCTTCCTTCTGTAGCAGCCAAAAAGCTATTTATATCTGATACATATGTTCCTGTACCAATATAATAATCTGTGCCTTTAATAGGCTCAACATAACTATATTTCAATTCTTCTTCTCCAGTTTCAGGGTTTGTATAATGATATTGTACAAATCCTCCCCCATTTTCAGCTTTTTTAGCTAATTCTCTAAATAAATATTTTCCTTTCGGATCTTGATAATCCCATCTATTTGTACCTTCCAAATCTCTATTAGTAGGCTGTGATATTGCATTTCCGTCGTAATCATATATAAAAAAATATCCTTCTTCACCATAACGCATTTCAGTATTCTCTTTTCTAAATAATTCTTTGATTTTTGCTTCAGTTATATTTGCACTTTGTTCTTCTACTATAAAATTTAAATTTTGAGCCATTACGTGGGTAATATTTTTAATTTCATTTTTTTCTTTTTCCAAAAGAGATTTTTTTAAACTCTGATGAGTTGTCTGTTTTAAACTATCAAATTGAAAATATACGATTCCACCAATTATTAGCATTGTTAAAACAAATGATATCCCAACAAATAATAAAATTTTCATCTTTATATTAAGATTTCCTTTGAACAAAAATATCAACTCCCTCTTGTTATTTAGATTAGCTCTTAAATACTCGTTTATTCTCAGAATTTGACACCTCTTTAAATAGGACAGATAGATAAGTATGATTTTCTTGTAGCTAATCTCTAAAATCAGACATACTACAGGTCTAATCTTT
>JAIPEX010000129.1 GCA_021736945.1 Halanaerobiales bacterium
AAAAAATATATAGATATTGATCTTCCTTTGAAAGGTAAAGTAAAACCCGAAATGAGATTATATGGTTCACTAAATAATCTTCAAGCGGAAGGAAATTTTATTTCAGACGATACCGAAGTTAAAATAGCCAATCAGACATTTGAATTCGACCATATAGAAACTTTATTAACATGGTCATTGCCTGCCAATGTAATAAGAATAGAAAATGGAGTCATTAGAAAAGAAGATGTCAATATAGTTTTAGATGGTCAATACAGTGATGAAATTATTGATATAAATTTCTCAGCTACTAATTTAGATCTCGACAATATAGATTTAGTTACAAATGCAGGGGGAACTTTTAATTTAAATGGAGAAATTGGCGGTAATATTAATGAGCCTAGTTTTAGTCTGAACTTTACTTCTAATAATTTTAGATACAATAGACTTTTAACAGAGGAATTTACCGGCCAAATTGACTATCAAAATAATAAATTAACTTTTAAAAATATAAAATTAAAAAACAATTCTTCTCTTTATGATATAACAGGTCAGGTAAGTAATATTATGGAAGAACCTGAGATTGATATAAAAGTAAATGCTGAACGAGGAAATTTAAAAGAAATAATTAAGCTTACTGATTATGAATTGTCATATGATTTAGATTATACTTTTAATGGGGAAGTTGGATTAAAAGGAAAACTAAGCAACCCGGAAGCTAATATTAATGTTTCAATAATCAATAATTCCAAAAATATAATTGATATTAATGGTGAAATTACCGACCAAATAAACTTACAATTAGCCGGAAGAGCAGTTCCTTTAAGCTTAATAGATGTACCCGGTTCTTTTGGGGAAGAATTTGATTACAGTGGAAATTTAAGTTTTGATGGTCAGCTTAGTGGGGACTTAAATAGTTACAATTTAAATCTAAATACTCAATTAGAAAACCCTAAAATCGAGAGTATTCAGTTTGAAGATATTAAGGGTAGTATTAGTTATAGTAGTAATGGATTATTAAAATTAAATCAAAATTTATCCCAAAATAATGAACAATTTATCAAACTTCAGGGAACAATAAGAACTTCTGATAGTTATATTCAAGAAATCCAATTAGATATTAATAATTACAATCTTAATACTCTTTCTTCCATTAATGAAAATATAAAAAGTTTGGTTGGTAATATAGACGGCAGCTTAGGTCTTACAGGACAATTAGATTCTTATAAATTAAATGGTAAGTTAACTTTAAATATACCAGAACTATATATAGAAAATATGGAACCTATCGATAATGTAAAAGGTGAATTAACCTTTGATGAACATAAAATATCAGTTGCTAATATTACTGGGAAATATGGAGAAGGTAATTTCAATATAAATGGTAATGTTAACTACATGAACCGAGAAAATTTCTGGGAATTACAATTAAAAGGAAATAATTTTTCCATTAACCAAGGGTCTTTTAAGGGGAAATTTAATCCTAATATAAGAATACTAAATGAATTCAAAAAGCCATTAATTTTTGGTGATTTAACTGTTCATGATTTTATAGTAGGTAGTGATCTCAATTGGCCTACTGAGGAAGATAATAGTGAGGAAGCCTTTTTTGAACCCCAATTAAAACTTACTTTAATTCCAGGTAAAAATGTATATTTTAGAGATGACAATGTAGATATACAAGTGGAAGGGGGTAGATTAACACTTAATTATCTTGACCAGGAACTAAATTTTATTGGAGAATTAAACAGTAATCAAGGATCTCTTGATTACTATAATAATAAATTTATTGTTGATACTGTTTCTGCTACCTTTGAGCAATATGGAGATAATATACCAATTATCAATCTTGTAGGAAGGACCACAACTAGTGGAACTAGGATTTTCATTTATGTTGATGGTCCTGCGGACAATTTAAATATTAGTTTTGGTTCTGAACCAGAACTTCCAGAAGATAAGATAATTTCTTTATTAACTAGAAAAGGTGGGTTAAGTACCATTACTAGTGAAGAAGATACTCAAGCTGGTAGTTTAATAGTGTCAGAATTATTTAGATATATATCTGAAAGATTTCAATTAAATTTAATTCAACCATTAGAAAGAACCTTGGCTACTGATCTTCAATTAGATCGTTTTGAAATTGATACTTATTCTTTAGCCGGAGAAAGAGAAGTAACTGTTTATTTAGGTAAAGATATCACAGATAAATTATATTTACAATATACGGGTACTTTTTCTCCAGAAATAAGAGAAAGTGAATTCACCTTTGAATATGATATTAACAAATATCTCAATTTAGAGGGTGGATGGTATGGAGAAGATGATTATAGATTCTTATTAGAAACTACAATTGATTTCTAGATTAAGGAGGAAAAAAATGAAGAAAAGATATATTGTTTTTTTAACAGTATTTTTAGTAATGTTTATTGTGTCCGGACAGTTAGCCGCTCAATCAGAAGATCAAGTGATAAAAGCTATTGAAGTTTCAGGTAATGAAAATGTAATGAAGAAGGAAATAATGTCTGAAATAAAAATATCAGTAGGTGATCAATTTAATAGTGATCAGATTAAAAAAGATATGCAGTCCATTTACGATCTTGGATATTTTCAAGATGTTACTGTAAATTTTCAAAATCACAATGGTGGTTTAAAAGTTATATTTAATGTTGTAGAAAACCCAATCATTCAGGGTATAAACATAAAAGGCATGGAAGTTTATGAAAAGAATCAAGTATTAGAATGGTTGGGATTTAGTAAAGGTAATATTTTAAATGTGAAAAAATTAAATAGTGGTTTAGAGAATGTAATTAAAAAGTATCAGAATAATGGATATCTTATTGTGAATTATTCCGATGTGAATATAACTGAAGAAGGTGTTCTAAATATTGAAATGGATTTAGGACATATAAATGATATAAAATTAAACGGTAATCAAAAAACCAAAGATTATGTTATTTTTAGAGAGATGGATCTTGAAAAAGGACAGGTTTTAAATATTAATGATGTAAGGTCTGCTTCCCGTAGTATTTATCGTTTGAATTATTTCAATGACATAAATCCAGAGCTTAATAGAATCAGCGAAGATAATAATGAAGTGGATATTGTATTTAATTTGGATGAAAAGAAAACCGGTAACTTTAACTTTGGTGGTGGATATAGTTCTAGAGAAGGTTGGTTTGGATTTATTAAAGTAAATGAATCTAACCTTGGCGGTAATGGCCAGACCATAGGTTTTAATTACCAGTTTGGTAAAAACAACTATTATACACTGAATTTCCAAGAACCTTATTTATATGGAACAGAAACATCTTTTGGAATAAATCTTTATGATAGAAAAGAACAGATTGAAAACAATGAAAACGAATTAATTTATACCAAAGATACTACCGGTGGAAATGTCACCTTCGGACACGACCTTTATAATGATTGGCGTGGTTCTATTAGATATAAGATGGAAAATGTAGGAATTGATTATGCTGATGATACTCAACCAGATGAAAAAGATAGGTTAAGAAGTATGACTTTAGCTGTAAGTAAAGATACTACTAATTATCCAACTAATCCTACTTCAGGTAGAAATGATCGGTTATCAATCGAACATGCAGGTAACTTTCTGGGAGGAGACGCTAATTTTACAAAATATAATTTCGATTTAAGAAGATATTACCCTGGCTTCACAGGAGAACATGCCTGGGCATTACGTCTTAAAGGAGGTACTTCTACCGGTGTTCTTCCTGAATATGAAAAATATAGCTTAGGTGGTTCGGATAGTCTAAGAGGTTATAGGTTAAATAGTTTTCGCGGAGACCAAACATTGTTAACACAAATTGAATATAGAATACCATTTATGGATAACTTGACTGGTGTTTTATTTGTTGACGGAGGCCAGACTTGGGACCAAGATGAAGATATAAAATTGCACAATTTAAATTATGGTAAAGGATTGGGAATTAGAGTCAATACCCCAGTCGGACAGATTAGATTAGACTATGGTTGGAATGACGAACAAAGACCTACTGCACACTTTAGTTTGGGTAATACTTTTTAATGCTCTAGGAAAGGAGTAATATATATTGAAGGACAAAAAGAAATTAATTTTAGTAATAACAGCGGTTGTTTTAATCAGCAGCATATTACTCCTCTTTAATTATATTAATTTAAGGGAAGAAAAGAATAGTTTGAAAGGAAAGATAGGATATGTAAATATCCAGCAAGTTTTTAATAGACATCCCTTGAAAAAAGATGCAGAAGATGAGTTGAATAAACTTGCCCAGGATATGCAGTTAGAATTAGAAAACAAGCTTGAGGATGTACCAAAAGATGAACACCAACAGTTGATAAAAGATTATCAAAAAAGATTATCAAAAAAAGAAAATGAGTTAGTTAATAATATAGTTGTTAAGATAGAAAAAACTGTCCAAGAAATTGCTCAAGAAAAAGAAATGAAAGTAGTTGTTGAAGAACAGGATGTTGTTAAAGGTGGTCACAATATAACACAGCTTGTAATACAAAGAATCGAAAATAAATAAAATAAAAGGAAGGAGGGTTTGATTATGTTCAGAGAGATTATAGGAGGTTTACTTGTGGTATTGATTTTAATTACAGGATTTTTCTCTTATATTATTCTCTTTGATGTGAAAGAAATCAAATCTCCTTCCTTTACACTTAATAAAAACCAGTATCAAACTGAACCTGATTTTCAGACCAGTGGTTTTGAAGAAGACTTTAAGATGCCTTTTAAAAATTCAATTCAGAAACAAGAACAATGGATAGAGCGGCAGCAGAATATAAATCAAGAATATTCAGATATATTAGGAACAGCACTTTATAATCAAGAACTGTTATATATTGAAGAATATAATAATGATATTGAATCCAAAAATGAAGAATTAAATAAAGACTTCCAAAATTATAAGGAAGAAGTCAATATATTAACAGACCGAAAAATAGATTATTATAGTTCAATGGTCCGTTATGAAAAACAGAAATCTTTTGAGAATTTACAGGCTAAATATGATGAGGAACTACAAGCAGTTAAAAGTCAGGTCCAAAAAGAAAGAAGTAATGAACTTTTGAATTATAGATTGAAAATAGAAACCTTAGATTTAACTGAAGCAAAAAAGCAAGAATACCGAGAGAAAATAGAAGAGATTAAAACGGCTAGAAAAAATAAGATTAATGCTAAGATGACAGCAATTTATTATACTCTTAGAGTGGAAAATAATAAATTGAAAAATGCTATGGAAGAAAAAATTGCTAATTTAACTGAAAGATATGAAAAAGAAAAAGAAGAATTTATCACTGAAAAGATGCAAGAACTTGACAATATTTATTCTATGTATAGACAAAATAGATATTCGGCTTTAGATCAAAAAATACAAAAATTTGAGGCTAGTATCAATGAAGATAAAAAAGCTATTTTGAATAAAAGAAATAAACTTATTAAAATTGCCAAAAAAGATTTAAAAAATCTAAAAAATAGATATAGTTCTTCAGATGAGGAGAGAAATTAAATGTATAAAAAGTTATCAATTGTCCTTATATTAATTATTATTGCATTAATAACATATTATAATTTTTATACCACAGAACCTAAAGTAGGGGTTATAAATATGAACAAACTACTTACCGAGAGTAAAAGAGCCCAAGAACTTCAAGCTGATCTCGAAGAAACCGGTCAAGAACTAGAAGAAAAATATGAAAATACAAATGGAAGTAATAGTAATTCTGCAGAACAAGAAAACCAAATATATGCAGAATTTGCTCAAAATAAGCAGGAAATTGAACAAAAGCTAAATAATGAAATTGATACAGTTATTGAAGAGATAAACAAAGATAATCAATACTCTGTAATACTTTATAAAAACAAGGTTTATTTTGGAGGAGAAGATATAACCGACCATGTCATTAATCGTTTAGATCAAAAATATACTGAGACTGATACTAATGAAACAGAATAACCAAAAGCAGTATACGATAAAAGAAATAATGGAAAAGATTGATGGTGTTTATGAGGGAGAACTTTCCTTAGACCATCAATTTAACGGAGTAAGTAGTATTGAAAATAACACTACAAATAAAATTACTTTTGCAGAGAACAAGAAAT
>JAIPEX010000130.1 GCA_021736945.1 Halanaerobiales bacterium
CAGGATATTCAGAAATTAAGAAAGGTTATAACTTATTTGGCCCTGATAATACTGAATACATTATAGTATTTCCTGGCAAATGGTCGGATCACTACGAATTGGAGCTGAAAGAAAATGGCTAGAAGTAATGATGGGGCTACTGCTGAGTTGGAAGGTGTTGAAGAAACACTTAAAGCCACAGCGGAATTTGTTGAAAAAGAAGAGAGGGCAATAGAAGATGCTTTAGAGTTTATCCTTAAATCTATGGTTAATTATGCTAAAAATAATGGACCATGGCAAGATCACACTTCTAATCTAAGAAATTCAATCTCGGGTAATATTGAGGAAATGAAGGAATGGGATGCAGATACAGACCCTTCAACTTTAGCAGCTAAAGCTCCGGAATTAGAGAAACCAGTCATTGAGATTAATGGTGATGATTACAAGGCTGTACTTTCAGCCGGGATGGAATATGCTATATGGGTTGAACTCAAGTCCGGCTACTGGGTATTACAGGGAACCATAGATAAGTTTGAACCTTTAATTGACAAATATTTCAAAGGTTACTTATCTGTTGAAAAGATAGACCTAGAAAATGCAGCCAGTATTGCTTATATGAAGCAGGTGGGTTAAATGGACAAAAACAAACTCTTAACACCAATAACTTTAAGAATAATGAACGATAAAAATATATCTGGAGAAGAAGATTTGGGCGACATTTTAAAATTAGATAGCAATGGGAATTTAACTGTACCAGTAATCAAAGGACCAAGAAAAGTAAGTAGTGCTGATGAGTGTATTACTGTTAATGCTCCGTCAATGCCCATGGACCCAAACTCTAAAGCATATAATGGCACAATCCTAATAAACTACTACTGCCCTAATTATGGCGGAGGTAACGCCAATATAGAGAAAATGGGTCCTGCAGCAGCAAGGATTGTTGAAATTATGGATGATAACCCTTTAGATATTACAGGTTATAGTAATTATAACTTTGTAGTAGATGAGCCAATGGGACCGCTTTTTGATCCGGATGCTCCAGATGAACATTTTATGAGTATAAGAATTAATTTTGGTTTAATTGAGAATTAAAAAAGAGAGGTGAATAAAAAAATGGGACAAGCAACAATGACTGATGTTGATACATCAAAAATTAATCTAGGACCATGCAAAATAACACACGGTGGCGAAGAATTAGGAAGAACCGAAGGGGATACGGTATTTAGATTTACTACTGAATATCAGACAGAAGCGACCGAAGAAGACGGCGACATAATGGATATAGTAATTAATCATAATGGGGAAGTTGAGATGCCTAATATTTATACTGATCCAGCTTCTTTAGCCAAGAACATACCATGGGCTAATTTAACTACTGGTGCTAATGGGGGCGACTTATTAGAAGTTGGCTCTGCTATTGGTACTGTTATGAATGATTATGCCGAGCCTTTAGTTATCCATCCACTAGCGAAAAACGATGCTGATAAGTCAGCCGATATTGTTATTCCTTCCGCTTATCCAATGCCTGATACGTTAGAGATGACACATTCTAGGACAGGCAAGAGGGTTAATAACATGAGATTTAAAGCTCAGAAGGATACTAACGGCAATTACTTTACTATCGGAGACAACGATATTGTAAGTAAACCTGTTGCAAGTGTTGAATCCGGCACTTATAGTGCAGCTCAAACAGTAGAATTAACTTCTGCTACTTCTAGTGCAACTATTTACTACACTACTGATGGAACTGAGCCTACTACATCTTCTACAGAATACACAGAAGCAATTACAGTCGATAGCCCACAAGAAATCAGAGCATTTGCTACAGCAGCCGATATGGTAGATTCCGAAGTTGTCACTTACTACTACACAGGCTCATTGACTTAGATTTAATCACCAATAGCCCCGGTTCATCCGGGGTTTTATCTCTATAAGGAGGTAATATGTTTAAATCCAATCTCAAAAGCATTCGCAGAGAAGTTAATGATAGATTTACAAATATAACTAGGAGGTCAATACATGGCAAAAAGCATAACAAGAATAAAAAGAATTAAAATAGATGTTGTTAAAAATAACGAGGTTGAGGAAAAAGAGGTTATTGTCTCTAAAGCACCATTGGGTAATTGGAAGCGATTAACTGACAGTATTCAAAAGTTAATGAATTTACTGCCTGAGGTATTAGAAGAAAAGGGGTTAGAAAGCCAGGAAGAATTAGAGCAATATTTCGACCAAATGACAATGCAGGATATATTGCTGTTACTTCCCGATATGATGGAAGTTGCTTTTGAAGAGACTATGAATTTATTGTCTATCGGCACCGATAAAGATGCTAAATTTATGGAAAAGTATGCCGGTATGGATGAAGCAATTGATATATTTGAAGCAATAGTTGAGGTTAATAATCTTGTAAAGGTTGTGGAAAAGGGAAAAAACCTAATGAACCTTCTGAGCAGGAAGCGACCTCAGAAGTAAAAACAGATGAAGAAAAACAGTTTGATGAGTTAATTTGGAACTTAGTCGATATAACAGGAATGAGCAAAAAAGAAGTTTTAGAGCAAGTTTATCCGGATGAACTTGAATATATTTTTGAAAAGAAAAAAGAAAAAGAACTCAAAAGATATATGGGTTATATGAATCAGATCATGGCTGTTACCGCTGGTTTCGGTGGCGGTGATGCAGCTAAAGAATATGTTGAAAATATTAAAGAAGCTATAGAGGAGCTGTCCGACAACAAGAAAAAAGAGGAATCTAGTAATATTAATGACTGGTATAGCGAGTATAAAAAACTTCAAAATAAAGAAAACAGAACAGCCGAAGAACAGCGTAGAATAAATAGACTTAAAGACAAGATGGACAATCATATTGATAATGAGATTAATAAACTTAAAGGATTACACACAAAGCAAAAACAGATAAATGAACAACAATAACACCCGAAAGAGTGTTTTATTTTACCCGATTAGGGGGTGAGTTAATGGCTAATTTAGGAAGTTTAGTATATAAAATCAAGTCCAACAACAGAGATTTTAAACAAGGCATGAGAGAAAACCAACGAGAGGTAAAAAAGTTAGATAGAGAAGTGAAGAAAAACCAAAGTACTCTAAAAAAATATAGTAGGGGCTTTAAAAGAGCTGGTATTGCTTTAACAGCCTTTGGTGCCATAGTTACTGGTGTTTCTTTCAAACTGGCTAAGATGGCTTCTGATGCTAACGAGATACAGTCTAGATTTAATCACGTGTTTGGTGAGATGTCCAAAGATGCTAATGAATGGGCTGAAAGTTTTGCTGAAAGTTTTGGACAATCACGTTCAGAAGTTAAATCAATGATGGCTACATTACAGGATACTTTAGTACCAATGGGATTAGCAGAAGAAAAAGCCTATGATCTAAACAAAACCATAACTCAGTTGGCTATTGATATGAGTTCATTTGCTAACGTTCCTTTAGAACAGGCAATGAATGACATAATGAGTGCAATAGTCGGTCAGAGCAGGCCTATGAGGAAGTATGGTTCTGTATTAACCGAGAATAGAGTGAAAGCTAATGCTCTTAAAGAAGGCATAATAGAGACCGATAGAGAGCTTACTGAACAGGAAAAGATATTATCACGTATTAATTTAATGATGCAGGACATGACAAAAGCACAGGGTGATTATAATCGTACTCAAGATAGTTTTGCTAACCAAATAAGAGAAACCAAAAATGATATAAAGAATTTAGCTGAAAGTATAGGACAAGATATGTTACCTGTTTTCGCTGATTTTTTAGAAAAAGCAAGAGACATATTACAATGGTTTAAGGATCTTCCTGATGAAACTAAGAAAACTATTGCCCAATGGACTATCTGGTCCGGTATTGTTGCCGGAATAGTAGGGCCACTAGCTTTAATAGTTGGTTATTTACCTCAGATTGTTACCGGGCTGGCTGGAATAAAAACAGTATTAGCAGGCTTCGGTCCTGCAGGCTGGGTAATATTAGGATTTGGTACTTTAGTTGGTTTGTTGGGAGACACCAAAACAGAAGTTGAAGAACTCGAAGATGCTTTAAACGATCTAACTACTACCGAAATGAAAGCTAGAAAAGAAATGCTAAAAACCGAATTAGAAAGATTTAAGCAGAAAGCCGAGCAGAGAAAAGAAGCCGGTACTGATGCCTTAGATTCGATTGCTTCTAGTGCTGTATCTATGGGTTATGAGCAAAAAATAAGTGATTTAGAACAAAAAATAAAGTTATTAGAAAATGAAATATATAACAGAGAAAACAAACCTGAAAAGACAGGAGGAAGCACACGCCCTGGCTGGTTAGGTGATGGTACAGTTACTGGCGGTAGTGAAGGAGGTTCAGACCAAAAAGGTAGAGAAATAAGCGATCTTATGCTTTCCGGCTGGGAATTAGATATATTAAAAACTGATGATCCCATGAAGAAAGAATTAAAAAGATTAGAGATGCAGAGAAAAAAAGAATTAGCTCGCATAGGTCAGTACGGTGTTCCAAAAGAAGATGCTACTGCTTTAGCTAAAGATATATGGGAAAAATATGAGCTTAAAAAACAGGAAGTTATTGATAAATATAATGAAATGGAACAGCAAAAAGAAGAACAAAATGCCGACCAAATAGCAAGTATTGAAAAGAACTTAACTTCCGAAATTAAAAGAAGCAAAATGTCTCAATATGAATTTGAGAAATGGCAGTTAAAACAGCAGAAAAAAGAATATCTTGAAATGGGCGTAAATAAAGAAAAAGTTACTAAATGGTATAATGAGCAGTTATATCAAATTGAAGCCGAAAGACTAAATAAGTTAAAAGAAAAATATGGAGAAGATGTTGACAACTATGAAGAAGCTCAAAAAGAAAAATATAATATGTACAATGATCCTAGAATGAAATCTTATAGAGAAGGCCAGATTGCAGGACAAAAATATGAGAAATTACTAAATAATGATTTTATAAATATGTTTAATAGAATCGGTTATACCATTGATGAAGCTAATGATAAATTTCAACAGTTTAGATCTAGTTTAATTGATGGATTTACAAAAGCCATAACAGAAGGCAAAAACTTGATGGATGTATTAACTAATATTGCCGATCAAATAGCTCAAATGGTTATCAAAAAGGGTATAGTAACCCCGATAGTCGACTGGGGTTTAGAAGCAGCAGGAATGGCTCATGGTGGCGGTGTAGTTACCACTAATGGTATTCAGAGCTTCCATTCCGGAGGTCAAGTTGGCAGCGGACCCTTAAAGCCGGATGAAAAACTTATCAAAACTAAAGTTGGTGAGATAATACTCAATGAGGACCAACAAAAAGGTATTGCTAATGCACAAAACAGCCAACCGCCTGTAATATTCGATATATCAGCTATGGACTCTCAAGATGTTATCAGGGCATTAACTAAAGATGGCGGAAAAGCAGTCGCTCAGGCTTTAGGTATTGACTATAATCGAAATGGAAAATCAAGAAGTATAATCAAAGGGGGCAAGTAATAGATGGCTTTAGCTAAGTTTGATTTCAGTTATAACAGAGCATGGCAGGATGGTATTCAATATAACACCCTTGTCACTCAGTTTGAATCGGGCAAAGAGCAGAGAAGATCTAAGGGCTTGCCCCGCAGGAAATTTAAATTAAAATTTGAAAAGGAAAATATGTCTAGCAATGAAGCACAGCAGATTTGGGATTTCTTCAAGGCCAGAAAAGGTAAATATGAAGCATTTCTATGGGATTATACTCATTCTGACGGCACAGTTGAGGAAGTCAAGGTTCGATTTGCTCAGGATGAATTGAGCAGAGATGTATTTATGGAAACTATCTATGAGCATGGCCTTGAACTAATCGAGGTGATATAGATGCCAAAAGATATTAATTCGGTAATTGAAACACTTAAAGATAACCCAGAGAACATGCCTTTTGAAATATACCAAATATACCTTGATGAGGAGACTTTATACCTCGCTTGTTTTCCAGAAGACATACAATTTTTTGATGAAAATGGTAATCCGCAGACTTATTATGCAGCTGCATTATCAAGGCAGGCTGTAAGTACCAAGACAGATACAG
>JAIPEX010000131.1 GCA_021736945.1 Halanaerobiales bacterium
ATCTTCGCTTGGCGCACTGACACTCATGCACTACTTGTTCTTTTAATTCATCAGAATAGGTATTACGTTTCATTTTATTGATAACCCCCAAATAGAAAATTTTAATTGAAATTTTTAAATAGGGCTAGCCCTATTTAAAACCTTAAAACCATAATAAAAGTAAGTATAACACATACACACTAATTATCCTATTTTGTGTAGATATATAGATTTAGTCTTTTCTTATTAATTAAGGCTAGATTGTATAATTAAATGCACGGTGGCTTGACAAAAAAATAGACACATACCGGTAACCTCCTTTATAATCTTTAGTAACCACACAAAACAAAAGGGAGGCACCTAATATGTGTCAATCTAATTATAACAAAGAAAGTTCTAAAGGAAAACATCTAACATATGATGATAGGAAATTGATTGCCCATCTTTATAACTATCAAAATAAGAACTACACTGAAATTGCAGAGGAACTAAACTTTCATCGCATAACCATAAGCCGTGAAATAATGAAAGGTTTATTTGAATATGAAACGAGGTATTGGACAGGATAATGTAGTGTATTATGATTTTGATATAGCCCAAAGAGAGTATGATATGAATGCCACTGCCAAAGGACCAGAATTATAAATAGATAAAAACCATAAACTATCTGAATTCATAGAACAGAAAGTAAAAAAGAAGTATTCTCTAGAAGTGATAGCTCATCTGATAGATAAAAAAGATTAATTTATAATAAGTCTTTCTTACAAGACATAGATAATGGTGTCCTTATGATAGACAGAGAGGATCTAGTATTTGGTAAATACCGGGAAAGCAAAGAAGTGAAAGTAGTAAGATAAGACTACTAGACACAAACAGGGCAAAACAATTAGAGATCGACCTAAAGCAGCTGATAAAAGATCTGAAATAGGCCACTTTGAGATGGATTTGATAGAGGGGCAAAAAGATAGTGAGGAGCCTAATTTATTAGTTTTAACTGATAGAAAGACCCGCAAGGAAATCATAGAAAAGATACCTTCTAAGACCCAGGAAAGGTGTGATACTTGGTTTAGATAGGATAGAAAGAAGGCTGTTGTGTAGTAAACTTTAGAAATACATTCAAAAGTATTACAACCGATAACGGTAGAGAATTTTATGATTATGAAAGTATTGAAGAATCTTTTACTGAAAGTAGCAGAAAAAACTAAAGTTTATTATTGCGATGCTATTGCAGTTGGCAGTGAGGCAGTAACGAGAACAATAATAGATTCATCAGAGGGTTTATACCGAAGGGGACTAGTTTTAAGGAACTCAGGAAAAAAGTTGTGAAATCAATACAAAAATTCATAAATACTTATCCGAGAAAAATGTTTAATTTCAAGACATCACGGAAGTTATTTAAACATGCTAAAGGAGTTGCCTGAAAAATTTTGGGTTTTATACAAGGTCAAAACATAATAACCGTGCAATTAATATCTTATTAATTGAGCCTAATTTAGTTTGTAAGTCACTAAGTAATGGTATATAATAAACTCAACAATTATCTTAAATGGGAAGAAGAACTTATACAGAAGAATTCAAAAGAGATGCTGTTGAACTCAGTTTAAATTTAAATAAGACTATCAAAGAAATTGCTGAAGATCTAGGTATCAGTTATGGTAATCTTACCCGGCGGCGTAGAGAATATAAACAAAAAGAGAATAATGCTTTTCCAGGTAAGGGTAAACAAAAATTAACACCCGAACAACAGAAAATCTAAGAACTTCAAGATGAACTTAGAGAAACCAAATTAGAACGTGATATATTAAAAAAAGCAGTCGGCATCTTTTCGAAAAAACCGAAGTAATCTATGGTTTTATCCGGGATCACAGTCAGGAGTTTCCTGTGACGAAAATGTGCCAGATTTTAGTTGTATCCCGGTCCGGTTATTATAGCTGGCTCAATAGAAAACCAACTCAAAGAGAACTCAAAAATAAGCAACTAAAACAAGAAATAACTAAAATATACTGGCAACACAATGGTCGCTATGGAACCCCCAGGATACACCGTCAGCTGTTAAAAGATGGCCATAAATGTAATATAAAAAGAATTGCAAGACTAATGCAAGTATTAGGCCTTAAAGCCATACAGAAAAGAAAATTTAAAAAGACTACTGATTCTAATCATAATCTACCTTTGAAGGAAAACTTGCTTAACAGAAAATTTGATGTAGCACCCCCTAATAAAGTCTGGGTTTCAGATATTACATATATACCAACTGCTGAAGGTTGGCTTTACCTAGCTATAGTAATAGATCTATATTCTCGTAAAGCAGTTGGTTGGGCAATAAATAAGCAAATGACCAAGCAGCTTGTTATAGATGCTTTCAATATGAGTATTAAAAATAGAAAGCCAGAAAAAGGTTTAATTTTTCATTCAGATAGAGGCAGTCAGTATGCAAACGCAGTAATTGAATACTTTCATGCATCACTTAAAAAGAAGAAGTTAATCCCAGTAAATATTACAATTTTAAAAAATCATATAGATCAATATTTTAATTTATTGAAAGCTGGTATAAAAGAGAAAGAATTCATAGCTGCTAACTAAAAAAGTTAAACTAATTGTGTCCAAGATATTGACCTAGGTCCAAAACTAGATAACTTTTCAATATATGCTATAGAAGAAAATAGATTTTTAATTATATATAAATCAAATTATTATGTATTTTTAAATAATCAGGAAATTAAATCAAACAAAAATAACTTTAATATATGTTGTGAACAAATAATATTAAATAATAAATTATTAGTACCTTTTGATTTAATAGATAATATTTTTGAAACTAATATTATGATTGTACCACAAAAACCTAGAAATATTTACCAATAAATAATTAATCATTTTACTAAACTTTACTTGAATTTAGCCCACTAAATACCTTATAATCATTGCTATGACAAGGATTATGTGATATAATTAAAGTATCATATACTAAAATTGAGGTGTTTTTATGTGGACTAAAAATAGTTTTCAACAGATGTCATTTGATGACACTGTAACAAATATGCCAAATTATCTTAAAGACTTTCTTAAAGATAGTTGGGCTCATACTTTTCAAAAAATAATCTTTCCGGCTATTAATGAAGATAGGTTTGCTGTTTTATATAGTGATAAACCATCAAGACCTAATTCTCCAGTAAATGTAATTATTGGTGCATTGATCTTAAAAGAAATATTTCAACTTTCTGATGTTGAACTTTTAGGCTCTATTTACTTTGATGATAGGTTTCAATATGCTTTACGATTAACCAGCTTTGATAAACCTCCGGTTTCTATCAATACCTTTACTAATTTCAGGACCAGAGTTTATGCCTATGAAGAAGAAACTGGTATAGATTTAATCAAACAAGAAGTAGAAAGCCTTTCGGAACTTATCGCTGACAAACTTGAGATCGGTGATGAAAAGATCCGGGTTGACTCTTTTATGGTTGCTTCTTCCAGCAAAAACATGTCCAGAATAGAACTGGTCTATACAGTCAATGCCAATTTGATTAAAAAATTAAAGCAAATGGACAAAAAGACAATACCTAAAAGCTGTCTTGGTTATCTCAAAAAAGGTCACAAAAAAGAAACCATATACAAAACAAGAGATAAAGATGTCGAATCTAAGCTGGAATTTTTACTGAGACACTCACAGATGCTATATAGAACATCTTTAAAAAGTTCTTCTAGTATTAAACAAACAGAAGAATTTAAAACCTTAAAACGAATGCTTGGCGAACAAACTGATAATGATGATTTTGACAAACTTAATCCCGGTGAATTAAAGATAAAAGACGGGCAGGACTTAAGTTCAGATATCTTGCAAAACCCCAGTGATCCTGATGCAACTTATCGTTACAAGTATGGTCCTAATATTGGCTATACGGCCAATATGGTAGAAGTATTTGATGAGGACCACAGTATTATTAAAGATTATGATTTTAAACCCAATATATATAGTGATCAAAAGTTTAGTAAAGATACCATAGAAAAATTGGATGTCAACCAAAGACTCAAAAATCCGATAAAAATGTTAGTAGACGGTGCTTACTTCACCCTTAAGCTAGCTGAAATGGCTTTAGATAAAGGCATTGAATTAATACCTGGACAATTAATTGGAAGAAAAGAAAAACACTTCCAAACTAAGCTTTTCAGAAACATTTCAAATTAATGAAAATAATTTGGTCATCGAATGTATTAACGGACAAAAACCTTATCTTAGCAAGTATGATGCTGATAAAGAAGTTTGTACTGCCAAGTTTGATAAAGAGGTTTGTTCAAGTTGTAATTTCAAAGAACAATGCAGAATTCAATTTCAAAAGAAAACCAATACCATAAGGTTTAATAAATCCAGATATCTTAGAGATACTGTTAGAAAAAAGATGGACACCAAAGAATATATTGAACTCACTAACCAAAGAGCAGGGATTGAAGGATTACCATCTGTATTTAGAAGAAAATACAATGTTGATAATATGCCTGTCCGGGGTGAAGTGCGTTCAAAATTATACTTTGGATTCAAGGTTTTAGCCACTAACGTTAAAAGACTACTAAATAGTCCGGTAATAGTGACTGGATAAGATCTATTCTTATCTACTTTTATATTTCTTATCCAAGTAGAGTCAATTTGTTAAAGATTTAATAAATATATTCAGTTAAAAGTGTTTGTTTTTGTGTTACAATCATATTATTAATAAAAATAAGAAAAAGAGTGTAAGCTTAGAATTGGAATTAAACCAAAAACAAATTATTAATAAAAATATTCTCTTTATTCAAATGAAAATTAATAATAATACAGTAAAAAGATTAAGTTGGAATTTAAAACTGGTCAGAAATATGATATATTGATTAAAAATGAAAATAATGAAATTATCTATAATTGGGCTAAAAACAAAATGTTTACACAAGCTTTTAATTATATTACAATTAAAGCAAATAGTTCTGTAAAGTTCAAAGTAAAAATAAATATCCTTGATTTAAATAACGGAAGTTATCAGCTAGTAGTAAAAATTAAAGCCGATAATTTTAAAATAAATAGAGAAGAGTTAAAATTTTCAATTAAAAAATGGTTGCAACACAAAAAGGTTATATTGAACAAATTTGTGTTTTTCCGCAAGGTAACTTGGTAAGAACGAGCTCAAAATAAAGAATAATTCAGCGATATATTGATTTAATTTCAGCACAGTATTACTCATAGAATAAGAATTGTAATTTTGGCCTCAAATAAACTTTGATTTGTCTTAAATTATTGATTTTGAAGTACAAACAACCTTTTTGTGGGAGAACCAAAAATGACTTGATAATAAACGTTAAAACAATATATAATAATAAAACAACATAGACAGAAAAGTATATTGTAATCTTAGTAATTAAGAGGGATCCTAATGTTTAAAAAAAGAATAAAACTATTAGATAAATACATAATAAAAGAAATAACCTTTCCATTTTTAGCTTCTGTGATTATTATAACAATAATATTATTAGGAAATTATTTATTTCAATTGACAGATTTGATTATTGTTAAAAATGTCCCCATCCCTTTAGTATTAAAATTATTGGTATATAATTTACCTGATATTATAGTTCGAACCTTTCCCATTGCTATCTTATTTGCTACTATGAACGCAATTGGGAGATTAAATAGGGAAAATGAAATAACAGCTTTTCGAATGGGGGGGATTAGTCTTTATCGATTAATTATACCAATTTTAATATTAGGAATATTAATAAGTGGTCTAACTTTTCTTTTTAATGAAGAGGTAGTTCCCTGGTCCAATCATAAAGCGAAAAATATAATAAGAAGTACAATTTTAAAGGAAAGTATGCCTAATACTCAGCAAGAAGTGTTTTTTAGAGGACCGAAGGGCAGACTTTTTTATGTAAAGGAATATAATGAAGAAGAAAAAATATTAAAAAATATAACTATTTATAATATAAAA
>JAIPEX010000020.1 GCA_021736945.1 Halanaerobiales bacterium
AATACTTATCCCAGGAAGATGTTTAATTTCAAAACATCACGACAGTTATTTCAACATGCTAGAGGGGTTATCTAGTCTAATTCGGGCTTATCCAAGTTCAAAACCAAAAAAACCGTGCATTAAACCTTGCAATCTAAATAAAATGTTTTTTACTTCTATTTTTGTAATTTGGCCATTTTATGAGTTTTTATCTATCTTTTTTACTACAAAATCATTGCATTTATTGGGAGTGGTTTTCCCTATAGCTGTAGCATATGAATTTATGAATTTACAATTAGAACTAATCAATAAAGAAATTAAAACTTATGGTCAAAGATTTAAAAGTATATTTGACAATGCTTCTGATGCCTTTTTTGTAGTTGATCCCCAAAATTTTGAAATACTTAATTTGAACAATTCTGCTTTAGAAATATTCCAGCTCTTTTCTGAAGATTTAAAAGGATTAAAGTTAAAAGATATATTTAATGAGTCTTCTTTTAATTTACTTAAAAATTTAATTAATAAAGGCGTAAAAAATGAGAATTTACCGATTGAATTAAAAGCTGTAGATAAACAAGGCAATAATATATTTTTAGAAACCGATTGTTCATTTATGAATTTAAAGGGCAAGGAAGTTGTAGTAGTTGGTTTGAAAGATAAAACAGAAGAGATTATATTAAGAAATGAACTTAAGGAAAATAAAAATAAAATTGAAAAATTACATGACATAGCTATCCAAATGGAGAACTCTTCCAAAAAAGAAGAGATCTATAAATTAACTGTTGAATCAGCAGAAGAAATATTAAATTATGATGCTATTTCTTTAGATATAGTTAAGGATAATAAATTAGTAGCAGTTGGGAAGTCTAAAAGTGTGACTGACGATGATGTTAAAACTGTTAGCTTAGATGAGGTTAGTTTAGCTACAAAGTCTTATCATGAACAAAGAACTATTGTATGTAATAACATACCAGCTGAAACGGATGCTTCACCAGTGAGAACCAGGTATAAATCAGCACTGACTGTTCCTATACAAAAATTTGGTATTTTTCAGATTATATCTGAAGAATATGATTATTTTACAAAAGAGGATCAAAACTTAGTTGAGTTATTAATCTCTCATACGGGAGCAGCGCTGAAAAGATTGAATAGGGAAGAAGATATAAAATATTTTGGTTTTCATGATTCTTTAACTGGGTTATATAATAGAGATTATATTGAAGAGGAAATAAGAAGGTTAAATAATAGTCGTCAACTACCAATTAGTATCATTATGGCAGATGTAAATGGATTAAAGTTAATTAATGATACTTTTGGTCATAATGATGGAGATCAATTATTAAAGAAAATTTCTAAAACTATAAATGAAACATCAAGACAAGAAGATATCTTAGGTAGATGGGGTGGAGATGAATTTTTAGTAATTCTTCCAAATACTAATCATAAAGATGTAAAAAATATTGTGAAGAGAATAGAAAATAATTTGAAAAAACAAAATTATAAAGATATACCTTTATCAGTTTCTTTTGGATATGCTACAAAGGTAGATAAAGAAGAAAACATGGAGGAAATAATTAATAAAGCTGATAGAAAAATGTATAATAATAAAACACAAAATTATGAAAAAAATAGTATCCAGATGTTAGAAGTGTTGTATAAGAAATTGAATGAAATGGAGTATGAAACTGAAGCACACTGTGAAAGAGTAAAAAGATTAACCGAAAAATTTGCTAATGAACTTGAATTGAAGCCAGAAAAAATAAAAGTTATTAAAAAGATTGCTCGGTTTCATGATATTGGTATGATAAATATTCCTAAAGAAATAGTTAAAAAGAAAGGTGATCTTACCGAAGAAGAGTATAAAATAGTCCAATCTCATCCAGAGGTGGGTTTTAGAATAGCTAATTCTTTAAATGAAATAAATGAGATATGTCAAGCAATTTTACATCATCATGAGTGGTGGAATGGAACAGGATATCCAGAACAAAAAGCCAAGAAAGAGATACCATTATATGCAAGAATAATTAGTATTGTTGATGCTTATGATATAATGACCCATGATCAAATATATAAGGATAAAGTTTCGAAAGAAGAAGCAATTAAAAAAATAGAAGCGATGTCAGGAATACAGTTTGATCCTACTTTGTCTAATATATTTATTGAAAAAATTCTAAAAAATAATTAAAATAACGTCTTTAGAAAAGGGAGGTAATTAATTGAAAAAAAGAACTGCTGTTTTTCATACAGATACTTTAATGAACAAATATAAAGATAGTAATTATGATTTCAATAAAAATAACGATAAATTTCATGTTGATTTAATAAAAATTCAAGAGAGTGATGTAAAAATAATCTTTTTTGCAATATTTGCTAAAGAAAATTTTCTTCCTGCTGGTAATGGGTTAAAAGAAACAATTCAAATGATTGATGATTTTCATCAATTAATCAATAGAACTAATGACCTTGAAATCGCAACTGACTATGATGATATAAAAAGAATTCAGAAGGATGGTAAAGTAGCTGCATTTCTAGCGATAGAAGGAGCTAAAAGTGTTTTTAATTTTTCTGCTTTAAGAAATTTTCAAAGATTAGGTGTTAGTTTGATTACACTAACCTGGAATCACAAAAATCATTTAGCTTATGGAATCAATGAATTAGCAAATGATGGTTTAACTAAAAAGGGTAAGAAATTTATAAAAGAAATGAACCGATTAAATATAATAATCGATGTTTCTCACTTGAATCCTGCTGGATTTTGGGATGTGAGTAAGTTAAGTAGTTATCCAATTGTAGCTACACATTCTAATGCAAAATCAATATGTGATCATCCACGTAATTTAACTGATGACCAAATTAAAACAATTGCTGAAACAAATGGAATAGTTGGGGGCAATTTTTACCCCTCATTTTTAACGAATAAAAAGAATGCAACTATAAAAGATGTTTTTGATCATATTAATTATATTAAGGAACTGGTTGGGGTGGATTATGTTGGTTTAGGAACGGATTTTGATGGTATAAGTAAAACTCCTGAAGGGCTTGAACATATAGGAAAATTAAATAAGTTACAACACATGATGGAGGATAAAGGGTATAGTGAAAAAGAAATTGAAGCTATTTCATATAATAATATGGAAAGAGTATTAAAAAGAACCTTATAAAAAATTGTTAGTTAAATTTAAAAAGGAGGGGCTAAGCCCCTCCTTACATTTATTCTCTTAAATATTCATCAATACCGATTGCAGCATCATGCCCAGTTTTTATCCCAGTAATTACATCTGGCCCCTGAACAATGTCACCACCTGCAAATAGCCAGGAGATAGAAGTTTGTTGTTTATCATCTACTTTAATTCTGGGTCCTTCATATTCAATATCGTAATGATCATCAATATAACTGTTGTCTCCACCCTGTCCTATCGCTTCTATTACCATATCACAATCATAATTTTTAATATCTTCATTATCAAAAGTAGGATTAAAATTCTGTTCTTCATCAAAAACAGAAACACAGCAGTTTGTACATAATTGAGATATACTACCGTCCTCATCAACCACAATCTCTTTAGGGCCTCTACCTGGTTCAAATCTTACTCCTTCTTCACGTGCTTCTTCAATTTCTTCTTGATCAGCTGGCATGACATCTTCAGTTTCTAGTGAGGTAACTAATACATTGACTTCACCATATTTTTGTTTTTGTAAACGAGCCACTGAACGGGCAATATCCATTGCAACGTTTCCTCCACCGATTACAACTACATTTTTAGTTAATGGTATTTGTTCTCCTCGAGTTATTTTTTTAAGTAAATAAATTGCCTGATATACATTGTTGTTGTCTGTTCCAGGAATTCTAGTACTTCTGCCATTATGTAAACCAGTGGCGGCAAATACAGCATCATAATTTTCTTTTATTTCTTTAATAGATATATCTTCCCCGACTCTTGTATTAAATACAAATTCTACTCCTAAATTTTTAATATAATCTATATCTTTATCAAGTTTATCATATGGGAGACGATATTCAGGTATTCCATATCTCATCATACCTCCCGCTTTACTTTCGGATTCATAAACAGTGACTTGATATCCCATTAATTTAAGATAATGAGCTGCTGACAAGCCCGCAGGTCCTGATCCAATGATAGCAACTTTTTTATCTATTTGTTCTATCTTTTCGGTTCCAAGTATTTTTTCATATTCCGCAGAATCAACATTATCTACTGCATATCTTTTTAGCCAGCGTATGGAAACTGCCTCCCCTCTATGCCCGATGGAACAAATAGTTTCACATTTATGGGTACATACTCTTCCACAGACTTCGGGTAAAGGGTTGTCTTCATAGATTTGCTGAAGTGATTCTTCAAGATCATCATCAAAAATGCCTCGGATGTATTCCGGAATGTTCATACTAGCAGGACAAGCCTCGGTACAAATATCACATTCAACACATCGAGAAGCTTCTTTTTCTGCCTGTTCCTTTGAAAAGCCTTTTACTATTTCAACAAAAGAATCAATTCTTTCTTCCGGAGCTAATTCACCCATTTCAATTCTATTTAGATCAAGTAATTCTGAATATTCATCACGTTCATAACCGACTTCAAATTCTACTTTATTAATATTTTTATTATCAGGAATATATGAAAATGTATCTGCATCTTTATTTACATAAGTATAGTCCTGAGTGAATTCTAATGACCCTGTAGTACACACATCTACACATAAACCACACCAGCAACAGCGACCATAATCAATTTTTGGTCTCTCATCTCGTTGACCTAATTCGGTTTTCACATTATCTAATTGAACCATTTCTATTGCTTCATTATCACATATTTCAGAGCAAGTTCCACATCCGATACACTTATCAAGATCATTAATATGAAAGCCTCGATATCTTTTGGCTGTATCTTTATTTTCTTCAGGAAATTTTATAGTTTCAGGTTTTTTAAATAAATTCTTAAAAGAAACTGATGGAGAAAATATACTCTTTTTGTCCTTACTCATCAAATTCACCTCGCTTTAATATATATTATCTATCAAATTCCGGTGGACAAATACCTAAACTGTGTGCCCACACAGGGACATCTTCAATTCTAGTCCCAGGTAATAGGGCTTCTACGCCATATAAGCCGAGAGGGGTAGATGTACCTCTCACATGGACCCTATATGGTTTTAAACCACCATCTGAGACCATATAATAGCCATATTCACCTCGAGCTGATTCTACTTTAACGTAAGCTTCTCCTTTTGGGATTCTATATTTAAGTGCATTACCTAAATTTACACTAACTGGTCCATCAGGTATATTTCTAATTAATTGTCTAATGATTTTTATACTTTGGAAAATTTCATCTCTTTTTAGTTTCATTCTGGTCCAAGCATCAGCTTTATTGCCAGTAGGTATTTCAAAATCAATTTCATCATAAGCACCATAAGGCATTAATCTTCTTACATCATGTTCTAGGCCTGTGGCACGTAAGGCTGGTCCAGTTACTCCTAATCTAAGAGCCTCGTCTTGATTTAATACAGCTGTGTTTTTCCATCTTTTTTGAGCGGTTGGATTTTCAAATATTAGTTTTTGAAATTCGGGCATTCTATTATTTTCTAAATCATCTAATAAATCTAGTAATTTTTGAAAAGTACTTGCTTCTATATCATGTCTTACTCCACCGGGTCTTATATAAATGTGGTAAACCCGTCCTCCAGTAATTTCTTCAAAGAGATCAAGTATATAGTCACGGGCTAATACACCCCACTGCATTGCTGTGTATAAACCGATAGCTCCACAGTTTCCACCAATTGAAAAGATATGGGCCTGAATTCTAGCCATTTCTAAAATGATGGATCTAATATATTGGGCTCTTTTTGGTACTTCAATTTCACCGATTGCTTCATATCCCATTGCATATACCATTTCATTAATGTCGGGTTCCATTACACATATACGGCAGACCAGAGCAGTATTTTTTATCCACTCTCTTTCTTCCATTAGTTTTTCAAAGCCCCGATGTAAATGACCTGCATTTGGTTCAGCTGAAACAACAGTATCACCTTCATAGAAATAATTTATACCATAATTACCTGGTACCCCAGGATGATTAGGACCAAAAAACATCTCAGTCATTTTACTTTTGTCCATCGTAATCCCTCCATTCAAATTTTTTATTTACATAATCTCTTGTTTTAAAATCTTTTCTCATAGGAGGAATATCATTCCAATTTTCTAGGATTAATTCTTCCATATCGTCATTTCCCTCAAATTCTATACCAAAGAAATCATGAATATCACGTTCATAATACTGAGCTACTGCCCACAAGTTTTTTATAGTAACAAATTTACTTTTATCTCTGTCAATTCTTGTCTTTACACTAATATTAATTTTATCTTCATAAGAGAAGAGATGATAGACTAATTCAAATTCATTATCTTCTAACCAGTCTACACAACTTATTGTGGCTAAATGACTATATCCTTTTGATTTTAAGTAGTTCAGTCCAGAAACAAGTTCATCTTTTTTTAATTCCACTGCCATATTTTGTTCTCTTAAAATATTAACTTCGAGAGGATTTAATTTTTCTTTTATAAGTGTAATTATTTCATTTTCAGTTCTCATTGCCTTCTCTTAACCTCCCCTAAAACTTTTTCTTGATTTGTTTTATAATATTCATATTCTTCTTTGTATTTTTTATAACCTTCAGCTTCACCATCTTCAATTTTTTGTTTTAAATCTAAAAAGCCTTGTAAAATAGCTTCTGGACGCGGCATACATCCTGCTATATATAGATCAACTGGTAAATATTTATCAAGTTGTTTTATAGTATTATATGAATCCCAATACATACCACCGTTAATTGTACAGGACCCAAAGCCCATTACGAATTTAGGATCTTGCATTTGCTCATATGTGTATACAACTCTTCTAAGAGTTTTAGTGCTCAAATAACCTGTAATTAAAAGTATGTCTGCCTGTCTCGGAGTAGCTGCTGGGCCAATTCCGAATCTACTCATATCATATCTAGATGTCATGGTTGGTGGTAATTCAATGGCTCCACAACCAGTACAGTAATGCAGCATAAATAATGACCTTTTTTGAGCCCAATTAATTACTTCCTGCCATTTGCTGCTTTTGTATTTCTCTTTCATTTTATAGAACCCTCCTACTTAAAATATAATGATGACTGCTTGAATTAAAGCTCCAATTAAAGGCCATTTCCAGTAAAATAAGACACCTTCTTCAACTTTGAAGCGTGGAAAAACAGAACCAATTAAAGTTGCTAATAACCAAACTATTAACATTTTTAAAAGGAAGAATAGTATATTTGAAGCTCCTCCAAAAAACAGATTGACAAAAAGAGCTGTTTTTACAACTATAGAAACACTATGTTGAAGCATAATAAGTCCTAAATACTTACCACCATGCTCTACTACAGGACCTGAAGCTATTTCCGATGGAGCAATAGGTGCATCAAAAGGTTTTTTACCCATTAATCCTAGTAGTGCAATAAATGCTACAACAGTTCCCAAGGGTACATTAACTAAATTCCAGTTCATAAGACCACCCTGTTGGGCCTGCATTATACCTACTATGGAAGAAGTACCATTGCTATAGATTAAAGTTAATAATACAACAATAAAAGGCATTTCATAACCTAACATTTGGGTTAATGCCCTTGAAATTCCAACTGAAGCCAATGGGTTACCGGAACCAACAGTTGCCATTGCCATACCTAAATATGCAATAGCCATCAGGTAAATTACTAATAGGAGGGTGCCACTCATACTATATAAATAGATACCTCCAATTGGTACGAAAAACAATGTGGCAATCATTCCACCAAAGGCCATTATAGCACCAAAATCAAAGATAAAGCCATGAGTTATCGCATCTTTACCAAATAATTTTAAAACATCTAAATAAGGTTGATAAAATGGTGGACCGACTCGTTTTTGTGTTCTTGCCACAACTTTACGTGCAATACCCATGAATAAAAGACCTAAAGCCATTGCAAATATAGCAATTAATAAAAACTCTAATATGGTAATTATTATCATATCATCCACCCCGCAAACGCCAAGATAACTATCAATAAGATCATGTAAAATGCATAGGTTTGTCCATTACCTGTTACAATGCTTTTACCAAATAAGTTGCCTAGTTTTGTTATATTTTGAGCAAATGTATCATATGCTCGTGTTAGACTTTTAGCTGCAAATGAATCAAATATCCTATCAAATGGACGGTAGTATTTATAAGCATAGTGGTAGGCTTCTGGGTCGTCCATATATTCTCCAGAAGTGTAAGTATCCATTAAACCAACCAACTTTGATTTTTTAGCAAAAACAAAGATAATTAAAGCAATTAAAAACCCGCCCACAAATACATTAAATATGATTAGTGAGTTCCATGCTCCATAAGCTCCTGTGATAGTGTAAAGAGTGGATTGAACTGTTTCAATATTTAAATATTGAGCAATTTGGTTTATTATGTTCATTTGAATACCCGGCAACACGCCAAATAATACCATCAATGCCATTAATATATACATCGGAATTTGCATTAAAAAGGGTACTTCCTTAATGTCTTGATGTATTGGTTTTAACTGCCCTAAAAAGACAGTACTTAATGGTTTAAATACATACATGAACGAACCAATGCTGCCAAAGAAAGCTGCAACAGATAAAAAGATATATCCTTTTTGGATTAAGGCTTGATATATTACCCATTTAGAAATGAAACCATTTGTAGGTGGTATACCAGCAAGGGCAATTATTGCAGTTAAGTAAGCTGCAAAAGTAACAGGCATTCTAAAAATTAAGCCACCCATTTCACTCATCTTAGTAGTATTAGTTCTGTATATCACAGCTGCCATAGTTAAAAATATTGTGGTTTTAAAAATCATATGGTTCATTAGATGTAATAGTCCTCCCGCAAAACCAAGAGGTGTGGTGATAGCTAATGCCATTACGATATAACCCATTTGAGATATAGAAGAAAAGGCGATTAATTTTTTAACATCTTCCTGTCTGATTGCTAATATTGTTCCCGTTATAATTGTAATACCTCCAAATAAAGCTAGGATGTAATTAAAAACGGGAAGTCCTCTGAATTTAATACTGCTATCTAATATGTTATATAAAGGTACAAGATATAATAGAAGCATTAAACCATATGTACCGATCTTTAACATTAGACCTGATAAAAAAGGAGAAAATTCTTTTGGAGCATTACTATGAGCTCCATTTACCCAGATATGGAGAGGAAAGACCCCAGCTTTTATTAAAAACGGTATTCCCATCATAACTATTAACAATATTGAATTTAAAGTAGGTATTGATTGTAAATAATCAGCTACTTGGGTAAATTCTAAAGTGTTAATTTGATTAAATATGATAAATATTGAAGTTATCATTAAATAAGCACCAATAGTACTTAAGATTAAATATCGATAAGATGCTTTTTTTGCTCCAGTCTTTTTTCCGGAAGAAATGAGGAAAAAGGAAGACCAGGTCATAAGTTCCCAAAAGATAAATAAAGTCATTAGGTCGCCTGCAAAAATTACTCCTAAGATACTACCCATTAAAACAGAAAATAGAAAACTAAAACTGGCTGTATAATCTACATTATTTTGTGAACTCACACTAAAGATGCTTATTAAAAATACACTTCCTGCTGTCATAATTCCTAAAAGCCAGGCTAAGGGTGAGTTGTTTAAAATGAAATTAAAATTGTTTCCCATTATGTTTATATTAAGACTTTGGCTTAATAAATCCCATTTACCGTAAATATTAACTATTGTGTATAAAATATAACCGGAAAGAACTATATTTATTATAGGACCTGCCGATTTAATTTTCTTTGTAATTAAATAGGTAAATATGGATAATATAATAGGGATTATAATTATTTGACTAAGGCTCATTTAAATCCCTCCCAATATAGATATAATATAATTTGAATTATCTAAAATCTGACTGCTAACTTGGTTTAATATATTTAATACTGATTGTGGAAATATACCCAAATAAAATGCGGTTAGTGACAAAACACCGATTGGTATTATACAAGGAAAAAGTTGTTTTACTTTTAAAACATTCTCTTTAAAGTATAAAGTTTGAACTACTTTTAGATAATAAGCAACTTCTATAAGGGTAGCTAAGAGAATCAATCCAGTAATAAAATATTTTTCAAGCCCGAGTGTATTTTGCAATATCATCATTTTACTAACAAAACCATTAAGAAATGGGATTCCCATAATTCCTAATGCTCCAATAGAAAAACCTAAACCTGCAATAGGCATTTTTTTGCCCAAGCCTGCTAGGTCTTTGATTTTATTACTACCAACTGCATAAGTCATGAAACCTGCTGAAATAAATAATAATACTTTTAATATAGAATGATTTAATAGTTGAAATAAGCCTGCTTGCATACTTCCTATACTATTTAAACTGATAACTGAAATCACTAGTCCCATTTGAGCAATACTAGAATAAGCCAACATCTTTTTAATATTATCTTGTTGGTATGCTATAAACTCACCTAAGATTAAAGTAATAGCTCCTATTAATGTGAGGTAAATATAGAGGCCGGAATTACCAAAGATAGTGAAATAAACTCTCAACATTGCATATATACCGGCAACTGATAAGACACCACTTAAAAATGCTGTTACTCCAACATATGATTTTGAATATACTTCAGGTATCCAGAGGTTCATTGGAAACATTTCGGCTTCAATTCCAATTCCTACTAGTAATAATAATGTTATAACTCTTAGTAGGGATGGATTTAATTGAGCAGCTGATCTAGCAATTACTGCCATATTAAGACTACCTATACTACTGTAAGTAAAGCCAATAGCAATTAAAAGAAAAACAGAAGCAATTGAGCCCATTACAATATATTTAAAGGCTGCTTGATAACTGTCTTTTCTTTTCATCGTAGCTAAAACATAAGTAGCTATTGCAGCGATTTCAATGAAAACAAACAAGTTGAAAATATCTCCGGTTAGAACAATTCCATTAATTCCAGCAAATGCTAAAAGAAACATACTATTGAATTTACTCTGATCTAGTTCTCCAATATTACGTAAATTAAAGATAGCAATTAAAAAAGTTAGTACAGAGATAATTATGAGACTGACTAAGGCTAGTTTATCAATATACAAGTTAATTCCATATGGTATATTCCAATTTCCTAATTTAACAACAAGAGGTTGTTTCATGACTGCATTAAAAAGTGAAAATGTGATTACAACATTTATTAAAGTACTGAATAATACAAGTATATTTGGAAGTTTTTTATGTAGCTTTGCAAAAAGTGGAATTAAAAATGCTATTAGTAAAGGTAATGCTATTAAAAGACTGGGATTCATAAGTTTAACCCCCTTATTTCATCAATTTGTAGTGTATTGTTATTTTCATATATTTTTATAACTATCGATAATGATAATGCAAGAATAGCTACTCCTATAACAATTGCGGTTAAAACTAAAGCTTGGGGCAAAGGATCTACAAAGTTTAAATTGTTTGTGTTATTAGTAGCTGTTAATATTGGTGCTAACCCGCCTTTAACATAGCCTAAACTCACTAAAAAAAGGTTTACACCGGTGTCCATAATTCCGATACTGACAACTATTTTTATTAAATTTCTACGCGTTAATACTCCAAATAAGCCGATTAAAATTAATATAATGGAGCCTCCAATGTAAGCCCATTGGTTTAAAAAAGCCAAAGTATCACATCCTTTATTTAATATATTTATGCGTTAATTAAGTTACTTATTATACCAGATAGTTCTGCTCCCACTTTAATTCCAATAAGTATATATATAATTGGGATTATTCCAGCACTAAAAAATGTTCCTATTGTACCAGTAGCTAAAAAGTTAGTTAAAAAAGAACCATCTGTGTAAAGACCGATTAAACCTATAATTAAAAATGAGATACCAGCGAAGCTTTCTAAAATTGTTAAACCAGTATGATTTAATTTGTAATCTTTGTATGCTAAAAATTTAAGTAAAATCGCAGTTGCGATTACTGCTCCACCTTGAAACCCTCCTCCAGGAGTTAGATGTCCATGTACTACAATGTATATACCTAATAAAAACAAAAGTGGGAAGAGTATTTTAACTCCAGTTTTTACAATAAATGAAGCATCTGAATCAAACGCATTATTTTTATTATGTTCTCCTAAAACAAATGCTAGTCCAGCAGCTGCTATAAATAATACTGTAATTTCCCCCAGGGTATCTAAAGCACGGTAATTAGCAATTATTGAGGTTACATAATTAGAGGACCCCGATTCTGGATTTTGAGTTTTATTATATATGATCGGAGTGGTTTCTGAGTTCACATCTTTATTAATATAATGAATAGATGTTCTTTCATTTAAATTTACTTCACCAAACTGATTAATATTGAGGCTATCATCTGTCATCCCAGCAAAGGCTTGAAAGATAATAAAACCTAATACAATAACTAGAAAAAGTGAAAGATAATCTCTGAATCTCATTGTGAATCACCTCTGTTTATCTTTATTAAGGTAAATATAAAGATTGAGGTAGTTAATCCTGCTCCAATGATTGCTTCAGTCATAGCAACGTCAGGAGCTTTCAGTATGTACATTAATGCAGCTGCTATCAAACTTATTAAACCCAAAGAAATAATTGAATTTAATAAATTTTCAAATAATACAGCAGCCAGAGCTCCGATAATCATTAATAAAATGAGTAGATAACTTAAAATCATCATTTTAAATCACTTCTTTCATCCTGGATATTTTCAGTTTTATATTCATCAATATTTGACTGTAATTCAGGTTTCAAACCACTTTTGTAAGAAGACCTAGCTATACTATGACTTCCTATTGGGTTAGTTAAAACAATAAAAATTGCAATAATTAGTGTTTTTAAAAACCAATTAGGGTTTACCAAACCTACTCCTATTATTGATGAAAGTGCGCCTAAGGTAGTAGCTTTAGTTCCAGCTTGTATTCTGTTATAGAGGTCAGGCATTCTAACTATACCGAGAGCACCTAACAGAAGAAAGATACTTCCCAGAATAATAAGGATATAGCCTAAGATTGATAATAAGATCATTGGTTACCACCTTCTAAATAACGTGAGATTACAATTATACTTGTAAAAGATAAAGCAGCAAAGACGAATGAAATATCTAGTAATACAAAGTTATCAAAAAATAAAGAACTGAGCACTAACAATACAGAGATAATAGTTGTTAATGTATCTAATGCTACTACCCTATCTGAAGAAGAAGGGCCTTTAAAGAATCTAATTCCACTTAAAATTAAAGCAAGAAAAATTAAAATAAAGACAAAATTAAGCATTAAAAAATCCCTCCCAGTAGATCCTCGAATTTACCTGAGATCAGATTTTTTTGGATTTTTTTATCTGTACTCTCTATATCAATCCAGTGGATATATAAATCATTTCCTTTAACATCTAATGTTAATGTTCCTGGTGTTAGAGTAATTGAGTTAGCTAAAAATAGTTTTGCATAGTCTGATTTTAAGTTTGTTTGAATCTTAACAATCCCTGGATTAATAGGTAAACTGGGGTTAACTACACGGCGGGCTACATCTAAATTGGCCTTGATCATTTCAATAATAAAAACAGGTATATATTTAATTAAATTAATAATTCTAACCACTATATTATTATCAGTTTTCTTTTGAGAAAAACTTTTATATGTAAAGATAGATAATAATGTGGATAAAATGATACCTATTATTATTTGATCGGTAGCAAGACTAGTTGTATAAGCTACCCAAAATAAAAAGTAAATAATAAGTGTGGTAATAAATCTTTTAAAGTTCAATTCTAATCCCCCTTTGAGTGTGATATAGTTCACTTATGGATTTAAATTAATATCACTATATTTAAATATTATGATATATAAATATATTTGTCAACTAAAATTTGTAATTTTTAATATATTTCTTGACTTAAATATCATAATTTCATAATATTATAATATAGAAACATTTTGAGGAGGTTTAATTTTGGAAAATATTATAAAAGATATGGATAAAATAAAAGAAAAAGCAAAATTGTTGAAAGCAATTTCTCATCCAATTAGATTGTGTGTGGTAAAAGGTTTAATGGATAAAGAGGGGTATAATGTGTCAAAAATGCAGTCTTGTCTTGAAATTCCACAATCTACACTTTCACAACATTTAACTAAATTGAAAGATTTAGGAATTATAGAAGGTGAACGAAATGGTGTTGAAATCAATTATTATGTTAAAAATGAAGAAGTTAAAAAGATAATTAATACAGTTTTTGAAGATGAAGAATAAATTCCTTCCCTATGGGGGAGGTTTTTTTGTTTCAAAAATATGAAAGGGGCAGATAAAATGGATTATCAAGAAGTAATTGATCAGGAGAAAGATTTTTTTAAAGTTATCCCTTTAAAAATTTTCCGTAAAACAGAAGGGGTAGTATTTGACATTGTTAATATGGACTTTCTACCTGAAATAGACGGTATCGACAGAGTTATTCATGAAAAAAATGCGCTTTCCCCAGGAAGTATTAAAAATGTAAAAAGACCTTGGTATATGCATCCTCATCAGGAAGACAATTTATTAGTATCATTTGGTACTCGCTATGTAGATTTGTATACTCCAGATCATGGGAAAATAGAAACCTTTGAAATAACTCCACATTCTATTAAAAGAAATGGTAAATTAATTTATGACGGTGGGGCACTTCTTTCCACATCTGTAAATGTTTTTCATAGAATTCGGACTGGTGAAAAAGGTTCGGCTTCTATTAACTTTGCTGTAAGAGACCCGGAAATTGATATGAAAACAAATTTTAATATTTATAAATTAGATACAGAAACAGATCAATTTGAAGTTTTGAAAAAGGGATTTAAAGATCAAAATTTTTGATCAAGTAAATATTTTATATAAAAGCAGGTAAAAATATAATATTATTGAATTATATAATACAACCAATTTAATTGAAAGGAGGGTTAATATGGTTAAAATATTTTGGCAAAAGAAAGAAATAGCCAGTTCAGACGACACGAAGATGGTTGAAGGTAATCATTATTTTCCTCCGAAAGATGTAAACAAAGAATATCTGATAAAAAGTGATCATCATACTACCTGTCCTTGGAAAGGAGAGGCCAGCTATTATCATCTGAAAGTAGATGATAAAAAAGCTAGTAATGCAGCTTGGTATTATCCGGAACCAAAGGAAGAGGCAGAAAAAATAAAAGATCATGTAGCATTTTATACAGATAAGGTGAATCTAGTTGAATATTAAATTGGATAATTTTTTAAAAAATTATAATTAGGGGGCAATATTAATGAAAAAGAGGTATTTAATTTTCACTTTAGTATTAGTAATGGCTTTAACTTTAGTGGGTACTGCCTTAGCTCAAGATGGCAGTATTACAATTCTTCACACTAATGATACTCACGGACGTATTGAAGAAGGTTCCTATGCAGGTATGGGTTTTCCTAAAATCTCTACACTGGTTAAGCAATACCGAAATGAAGGTAACGTATTGTTTTTAGATGCCGGTGATACTTTTCATGGACAAACTATAGTAAACTTAAATGAAGGTGAAGCTATTGTTGATATCATGAATGAAATGGGTTATGATGCCATGACTCTTGGAAATCACGATTTCAACTTTGGCCAAGATAGAATAAAAGAATTAGAAGAGATGGCTAACTTCCCAATAGTGGCTGCTAATCTTGATCCTGCTCTTGTAGAACCCTATGTGATTAAAGAAATTAATGGAATGAGAGTTGGTATATTCGGTCTTGCCACTCCTGAAACAGAATATAAGACACATCCCAAAAATGTAGAAGGCTTGACCTTTAGAAGTCCTACTGAAGTAGCTCAGGAAATGGTAGATGAGTTAGAAGGTCAAACTGATATGATAATTGCTTTATCTCACTTAGGTTTATCTGAAGGAAGTGAATATACTAGTAGAAAAGTTGCAGAAAACGTATCTGGTATAGACGTAATAATTGATGGTCATAGTCATACAGCTTTAGAGGAAGGATTAATGGTAAACAACACATTAATAGCCCAAGCTGGAGAATATGATAAAAACCTTGGTGTAGTTACAGTAGAGATGGTGGAAGGTAATATAGAAAACTTAACAGCTAGCTTAGTGACTAAAGAAGATGCTGCAGATGTTGAAAAAGATCAGGCTATTGTAGGTTTAATTGAAGAAATCAAAGCAGAAAACGAAGAAATTACTTCAGCTGTTGTTGGTAAAACTTCTGTTGAATTAAATGGAGAACGTGAAAATGTTAGAACTGGAGAAACTAATTTAGGTAATCTTTTGACAGATGCTATGTTAGCAAAAGTTGATGCCGATGTGGCAATCACAAATGGTGGAGGAATCAGAGCTTCAATTGATGAAGGCGAAATAACTAAAGGTGAAGTAATCACTGTATTACCATTTGGTAACACTACAGTAGTTAAAAAGTTAACAGGTGCTCAACTTTTAGATGTTGTAGAACATGGGTTATCCAAATATCCAGCTACTGAAGGATTATTCCCTCAGGTTGGTGGAATGAAAGTTATCTTTGATGGCTCCAGACCTGCTGGTGAGAGAGTTATTGAATTGAGAGTAAATGGTGAACCTGTAGACCATGATAAAGTATATCATGTAGCTACAAACGATTTCATGGCAGCTGGTGGAGACGGCTATGAAACATTTGCTGGAACTGAAACTGTTGTAGAAGCCGGTGGACTTGAAGAGGTTCTCATGAATTATATTAGTGAAAAAGGGACAGTAGCTCCAGAAGAAGAAGGAAGAATAATTGAAGTAGATAAAGAAGGAAACAATTATATTTATACTGTAGAAGAAGGAGACTATTTAGCTAAAATTTCAAGAATGTTCAATGTTAGAACAGATGCTATAATGGAAGCAAATAATATTGAAAGTCGCAATATGATTTATGTAGGAGATAAAATCACAATTCCTATGGAATAAATTTATAAATAAACCAAGCAGGGGTAGTTTTTGCTACCCCTGTCAAATTATATTGGGGGTATTTCTATATGGAATATGTTAACCAATTTCAAGATTTAGCTATTCAATATGGTATAAAAATACTTATTGCTTTAATAACAATATTTATTGGTATAAAAGTGATAAAATATTTGATGAATTTATTCGAAAAATCTTTTAAAGATAAAATGGAACCTACTTTAATGAAGTTTTTAAAATCAGTTGGTAAAGCCCTTCTAACTGTAATGTTATTTCTCTCTGTTGCTTCTACACTTGGAATTGAAATGACATCATTTGTTGCAGTATTAGGTGCAATGTCATTTGCAATAGGCCTATCTTTACAAGGGAGTTTGGCGAATTTTGCCGGTGGAGTTTTAATTTTATTATCCAAACCCTTTCAGGTGGGAGATTTTATTGAAGCAGAAGGTAACAGAGGAACTGTCGAGGAAATTCAAATATTATATACAGTACTTAAAACTCCTGATAATAAAAAAATAGTAATACCTAATGGTGATCTTTCCAATACAGACATTTTAAATTATTCTGCTCATGAACAAAGAAGACTTGATATGGTTTTTGGGATTGGCTATGATGATGATATTCTAAAGGCTAAAAAAGTTTTAAGAGAAATTGTGCAAAATAATGAGCATATACTTGATACTCCAGATCCGGTTATTGAAGTAACTGAATTAGCTGGAAGTTCTGTGAATTTTGATGTCAAAGTATGGATTGAAACAGCAGACTACTGGAAAGTTTATTATGGTATGCAAGAAACTGTTAAGTTAAGATTTGATGAAGAAGGAATAGGTATTCCTTATCCACAAATGGATGTTCATATGGATAAAGAGTAAAAAGGCGAAAATTCAAGTGGCAATATTTGAATTTATTGTAAAGATTTATAAAATTAAAGAAAAGAAAAAAATAATATAGGTATAAAAAAGGAAAGAACAAAAAGAGTAGTTATTTAATTAACTACTCTTTTTTCTGTATAGGAAAGAAAAACGTAGTATCCAATACCGGCTGTAAATGCTAAAGCAGCCCAAGTTAAGTACATAATATTTCCACCAAGTTTATCAAAGATGACTCCACCAACCATATTACCAACAATACTTCCAAGACCTATATATACTGAGGTAAAGACATTTTGAGCAGTTGATTTAAGTTTATCTTTTGTAACTTTATTAATGAAATTAACACAGGTTACATAGAATAACCCGAAAGATAGACTGTGAAATACTTGAGTAGCTAGGAAAATACTTCTCATCGGGAACAAACCTAAAAGTATCCATCTAATTACAAAAGCAGAAGATGAAACTCCAAAGATGTGTTTAATATTGAACTTTTCTAATATTTTATCAGAAAAGATTAATATTAATATTTCACTAATAGAACCTACCATCTTGGTCAAACCAAATAGTCCTTCTTTTCCTCCGTGTTCTAATACATATAGAGGAAAATATGTTAAGTTACCATTCATTGTAATCTGCATAAAGAAAACATAAATGAGAAAAGCTAAAAATAGTTTGTTTTCAAAAAGTTCACCAATATTGGCAAATTTACCTTCATTAGCATCTTCATCAAGTTGTTGTTGGATTTCATTTTCTGGTAATTTATTACTAATAAGTAATGTTAAAAATAAAAGACCTGCTAAGATGTAAAAAGTGTTTGAGACATTTGTACCTTCAAAAAAGTAACCTAGAATTGGAACAATAATAGTGTAACCAACTGAACCCCATAATCTAAAACGACCATATTGGTTTTCTGCATCACCTAGATAACTGAAAAGCAGATTATCATACAAAGGTCTAATAGTGTTCATAAAAGAGGCTAAAAGTACCATTAACATTATTATAATAATTAAATTTGCAGTTGTTAAAAACATTAAACTGATTGCCATTGTACCAAAAATAGCATATTGTAAAACTTTTTTGTTTGCCTGAAGGGCGTCTGAAGCCATCCCCCATAAAGGTAAAGTGAATATAGCAACACCTCTAGCAATAGAATTTATCAATCCAATTTGTGTAGAGGTAAAACCTAAATTACTAAAATGTATATTAAAGAATGATTTTGCAGCAAAAGACATATAATATATAAAATTAAATACTTTAAAATGCATTAAATCCCTCCTCCTGATTATTATTTATTTTGACAATAAAAACATATCATATATATTAAAAAAATGCAATAAGGCCCCTACTAAATAGTAGAGGCCTTAGTAAAAATTAATATATTTAAATATATTATCTATTTTCTATTACTTTATTGACAGCTCTTTCGATTCCTTCATAACCCGTACATCTACATAAATTACTACTTAACCATTCTTCAACTGTATCTTCATCTGGTTTTTCATATTTATCTAAAAGAGAATATGCCTTGACGATAAATCCAGAGGTACAGTAGCCGCATTGATAACCTTCCTTATCAATGAAAGCTTCTTGTATTTCTGTGTCTTTTAAACCTTCTACAGTGGTTATAGCTTTATTTTCCATGTCCACTGCTAAAGACATACATGATTTTATTGGAGTTCCATTTACCAATACAGTACAAGCACCACAGTCTCCATTTTCACAACCGGGTTTAGGACCGGTCATTTCAATTTTTTCTCTTATAACATTTAATAATGTTTCATTAGGTTTTACTACTACGTTATAATCTTCTCCATTAACCTTTAGGGTAATTTCTTGGTTATTTGTATAAGTTTTCATTAATTTTCACCTCTCAATTGATCTAAGCAATCGTTTAGAGAATTTCTGAAAATCATTTCCTTATACTCTTTACCACCGCGAAGATTAGAATTAATTGGAACTGGGAAATTTTCTATAGTTTGATCTATTTTTTCTTCTCTAGTTATTGAATCATCATTTAATATATTTTCAATTTCTTTATTACGAAAAGGAAATGCACATAAGGAACTAAGTGCAAATTTTATTTCATCATTATCCTTAAGAGCTGTCATGTGCATGATTGGATAATCAGTCTCACTTTGTTTAACTTTCCTTTTTTGATAATATGGTAACTTAGATTTTTCTTTATCAATAATTATTTGAATTAATATTTCTTCTTTTGCGAGTTTCATTCTTTTATCAAAGACTTCGTTAATAGGTCTAGTTTTAAATCCATCTTGACCGTAAGTTTTAACTTGAGCTTCTGCTACTAATAGAGGTAAAAGGGCTTCCTTGAAAGGTAGTCGCCCTGTAATATTTCCACCAATTGTAATTTGATTTCTAGTTGTATGATCTGCAATTACTTTTGAAGAATCACTTAATAATGGGAAATAGTTCTTTTCAACCACTTCATTTAAAGAAATTGAAGCTCCAATAGTGATTTCATTATCATTTTCTTCTAGGACTGAACATTCAGGTATTTTTTTAATGTCAATAACAGCATCAAAATTCATTTTATCTTTTCGGGCATAAGTGACTATTTCAGTACCACCGTTGAAGTAAGATACACTTTTATTCTCATCTACTAATTCAAGATATTTTTCTACAGCTTCTTCTGCGGTTTCTGCCTGGTAATAGTCAAAGTCAAAACTAATCATTCCTATCACCTTCCTTGTTCTTAACATTTTTATAGATCAGTTCTGGAATTAATGGAAGTTCATTTATTTCAACGCCAGCTGCTCTTGAAACTGCATTAGAAAGGGCACCAGGCATTCCAATAACTCCTTGTTCTCCTAAACCCCGGGCTCCGAAAGGTCCGTCACCTTGAGGGGTTTCAACAAAATCAACAAAATATTCAGGATGTTCACCATATCTTAATATTTTATAATCACGTAAAACATTATTCTCTACTTGTTCTAAACTATTAAATACGAATCCTTCATTTCTGGCGAAACTTAAGCCCATTGCCATTGCCCCTGAAACTTGACCTCTTGCTAAATCAGGATTAATGACATTACCTACATCCATAGTAGAGGCAGCTTTTGTTACTTCATATGAATAATCATTTAGATCAAGTTCTATTTCTACAGCTTCAGCTCCAAGTGTCCATTCTAGATCAGGTCTACCTTCTCCAGTATCAGGATCCATATTACTCAAGCGGCGTGCAATATAATTACCTCTTCCAATTACTTGGCCACCTATTGCATTGCCATTTTCATATACATAACCTAGACATACATCTTTTACATCTAAAGAAATTTCGGGTTCATCAGTAATATAGACTTTTTCATCGGCTACAGTTAAATCTTCTACTGGACACCTCAATACTCGTGAAGCAGTTTCTTTCAACTGCTGCATAGCATCTTCACATGCATTAATAGCAGCTCGTCCAGCCATCATGAGACTACGACTTGCGGCTGTAGCCCAATCATGGGGAGCTGTTTGTGTATCTACATCTGAGGTAACATGAACTTTCTCAATAGGCATTTTTAATTTATCAGCTACTATTTGAGCTAATCCTGTTTTAGTACCCTGTCCAATCTCTACAATGGCATTGTGTAAATTTACACTGCCATCATCATTGAAGGTGAGAATAGCACCTGCATCAGTATTAGTAGGCATTGCTGGGGATTTCCATAACAAGCCCATGCCTTTTGCTACAATTTTATTTTCATCTTTTTTAATATATGCACCTTCATCCCAGTTAATCATATTTGCTGTTTTGTTGATACAGGCTTTTAAATCTCCGGTATTATCGCCCATTAGACTTTGAGTTGGAGTAGTATCACCTTTTTGAATAGCATTTTTTAATCTAAATTTAACAGGGTCTATATCCATTTTTTTAGCTAAAATATCAATGCTTCTTTCTATGACATAAGCCAATTCAATATGACCAAAACCTCTAAATGCTGTTGCAAAGGGATGATTTGTATACATACAGTAAGAATCACATCTTAAATTTTCTACATTATAGGGTCCGGTTGCAGAAATAGCTGCAGCTCTACTTACATTAACTGCATAGTCTGCATAAGCTCCAGCATCAAAATAATACTGAAGATCCATACCGGTAATTTTCCCGTTTTTATTACTTGCAATTTTAACATCAGCTTCTAATCCAATATGGCCTGGTGAAGAAACCATATCATCTTCACGGGTGTTTATTACCTTTACGGGTTGGCCATCTACAGCTTTTGATAAAATATATGCTAAACTTTCTAGCTGTAGGCCGGCTTTACCACCAAATCCACCACCAATTGGAGGTGCGATAACATTTATCTTTCCAGCTGGGATATCGAAGTTAAAGGATAATAATTCTTTAACAACAAAAGGTGCCTGAGTTGCTGAATGAATTATAACCTCATCATTGGATTTAATTTGTGCAATAGATACTCGGGGTTCCATAGCTACGTGGTCGCTAGGATTAAATTCAAATGTTTCTTCAACTTGAAAGTCGGCTTCTTCAAAAGCTTTTTCATATTCCCCTTTTCTAATTTTTGTGTGATTTGCGATATTAGTACCTGGATTAGGATATACATCAGGTATATGAGTATAATCATCCAGATTTTCATGTAAAATAGGTGAATCTTTTTTCATTGCTTCTTTGGGTGAACTAACTGGATCAAGTTTTTCATATTCTACTTTTATTTTCTTAACTGCTTTTTGAGCATCTTCTTTATTTTTTGCGATAACAGCAGCTACGGGTTCTCCATAGTGTCTTACTTTATCTACCGCTAATGGAGGTTTATCACCTAAATATAATCCCATAGCGTCGGGATAAAATTTTCCGGTAATAACCTTTTTAACTCCCTTAGATTTTTGAGCTTTTTCAATATCAATATCAATAATTTTTGCATGTGCGTGAGGGCTAGTTAAAATAGCCGAATGTAGTAGCCCACTAATTTTATAATCGTTTAAATATTTTTGATTACCATTAGTTTTATCTTTGCCATCAGATCTTTTTATGGGTTGTCCTATAAACTTATCTTTCAATATGAATTCACCTCTCCTTTTTAAAAAATCTTTACTATATTAATATATTAAATAATATATATAAAAACCCTCTTTTGAAAATAAATATATTATAAAAGTAGGAGTTTGAGGACTTTTCGTTTAATAATAATAAATAATGATTAATAAATAAAATGAGGAGGTATAAAGTAAATGAATGGAGTAATTTCTCTTGGGGAAGCATTAGTAGATTTTATACCCGTTGATGATAAAAATGTTTTATTTGAGAAAAATCCAGGTGGAGCACCTGCTAATGTTGCTGTAGGGTTATCAAAATTAGATACTAAAACTGCTTTTATTGGAAAGGTAGGAAATGATGTTCTTGGCAGCTTTTTGTATGATAGATTGGATAAAGAAGGAGTAAATCTAAATAACATGGTTTTAACCGATGAAGCCAAAACTGCTTTAACTATAGTAACACTTGATAAAACAGGAGATAGAAGCTTTGATTTTTTTGTTAAACCAAGTGCTGACAGATTATTAAAAAAGGAAGAAATAGATGAAGAATTATTTGAAGATCACAAGATATTTCATTTTGGATCTATTTCTATGATAAATGAAATTAGTAGAGAGGCAACACAATATGCGCTTCAATTAGCTATTGAAAATAATATGTATGTTTCTTATGATCCAAATTTACGAGAATCTTTATGGAAAGATTTAGAACAGGCCAAAAAGATAATAAAATCAGTATTAGGTAGTGTTAATATATTAAAAGTATCTAAAGAGGAATTAGAATTTTTAACCGGATTGGATAATATAACAGAAGGAGCAGAACAGATAAAAAATAAGAATGAATTAGATATTGTATTAGTTACAGATGGTCCAAATGGTGTATATTTTTATAAAGACAAATTAATCCATGTTCCTTCTCAAAAAGTAGAAGCTGTTGATACAACAGGAGCTGGTGATGCTTTTGTATCAGCATTTTTAAATAGAATAGATGAGACCCAGGTTGAATTAACAAAGATAAGTAATGAGAAAATAAAAAATTACTGTGAATTTGCAAATCATTGTTCAGCTCTTGTAGTTAAAAAACAAGGTGCAATGTCAATGTTACCAAAAAAAGAAGAAGTTATTGAATTTTTAGAGTAAGAGGATTTAAAAGAGGGTGATTTTATCAAATCTAAAACTGTTATATTAATGGTGTTTATCTTAATTATATTTACTCTTCCGATAAATGCCATAAATTATACTGTGCAAACAGGATATTTCAAAGAGTTACAAAATGCCAATTCAATGACTAATGAATTATTAGAGCAAGGATTTAATGTCTATAAACATAAATCAGGAAATAGGTATTACGTATTTGTTGGGGAATTTGATAACTGGAATGCAGCGAATAACACTTTAAGTAAAGTAAAGAAAATTGTTACAAGTGCATATATTAAAAAAATTGATGTTCAATTAAATAAAAAAGAGGATAAAAGTGTAGATAATACTTTAGAGAAAAAGACTGTGGAAAAAAGCGATTCACAAAGTAAAGAAACCGAAGCAAAAGAAGAAATAAAACAAGATGAACAAGTTAGTGAAAACAAAGATTTTAACTTTTATAGAAATAAACCAGGCTATGTATTCAAAAATGGATATCTTTTAGATACAAATGGTGATAAATTTAAATTTTCTTTTCCAAATGAAGACAATAAAATTTATAATTTTGCAAATAAACATAAAAGACAAATAAAAAGAAATGCAGGATACTTATTGGTTTTACAAAATGATGAACTAATAGATTTGTTACCTCAAAGAACAAAACAAAGGTTTTCAAAAAGTTTGCAAGATTTAGGGTATGACAAAGACATAAATTTAAATCCCAGTAATAATGAATTTCAGTTTACTATTCCTCTATCAAAAAATATAATAAAGAAAGAAATAATTCTTGAATTATATCTAAAAAAAGCAGACTTTATTGAAAATAATACAAATTTAGATATATTTATTAATAATAACTATTTAAAAACTATAAAGTTAAATGAGCCACAAAAAGTTAATAAATACAAAATTGACTTAAATAACGAAAATATAAAAATAACAAATCGCTTAAATATAAAAATTAAAAGTAACTTTCCGGCTAACAAATTAAACTATTCTTTAAATGACAATTATGAAAAAGCATGGATAACAATGGATAATAAAAGCAAAATACATTTTTCTTTAAAAGAACAATCTACATATAATATTAATGATTTTATAAATATGGAAGTAAAAGAAATTAAATTATTATATGATCAAAATCTAACTCGTAATTTAATGGAAAAATATATAAAAGTTTCTACAATCCTTGATAGAAAATATGAGTATAAAGTTTCTAATGATCGTCTATCCAATAATAAAAAAACAACAGATTTAAGTAATATCGATAATCAAGTAAGAAAAATAATAATATCGGACGAATTTAAAACTACAGAATTATTGGATAATTTAACATTAAAATTAGCCTCAAAAGATTCCGAATTTTTCTTATCAGAATATAATGAGATTATTAACTCTAATCAATTAAAGTTAAATAGTTTTAATGCAGTTACAAATGAAAATTTAATCTTAAATTCTTATAGAAAAAATATAAATAAGGATTTTAAAAGCGGGTGGGGAGATATTGAATATAAATATTTTCTACCTGGTAATATTTTCAAAACTCACCCTAAAAATATAAAATTGCATTTAACAGGTAGTTATTTTATCCCCTTCAATAACCAAGCTTATTTAAAAGTCTATCTTAATGAAAAGTTAATAATGGTTGAAAAATTAAAGTCGAGCAAATATTTTGAGGAAAAGGTTATTAATATACCAGGTAGAGAGATCGAATCATATAATGATTTGAAAATTGTATTTAGCCAGTCTCCAGATGAAAATTTAAATAGATTCAGTAATATTATGGAGACATATATTAATCCTGAAAGTTATATAACCTATTCTGGTAATATAGTGAGAAAAAACAATTTTCAAAACCTTCTTTTGAATTTTGCCGGTAAAGGTAAAATATTAATAACAGAAAAGGATAAAGAAGAATTATTCAATACAGCTAATTTATTTATTAAGCATCTCCATAAAAATAGTTATTTAAATCTTGATTTTACAATTGATTATCTAAATAATTACAATATAAATACTGAAGAGAAGAATATTGAATGGTATCTAATTCTTGGCGCAGATAAAATAAATGATAATATGAAATCCAGAGTTAATTTTGGTGTAAATAATGTTGAATTTACAAATGGTAAAAATGAAGAAATTGTTTCTATAGACTTTGATAGGCCTTTAAGCTATATTGATTTAAATACTTTAGGTGATAAACCAGTTATATTTGTAAATACAAATGGTAGTTATGATAATTTACCTAAGATGTTTTCAGAAATAAACAAAAAAGAAAGCATCTATGATTTGGCAGGTAATCTATTAATATACAACGAAGAAAATATTGAAACATTTAATATTACAAACCAAAAAACAATTAACAAATCCGGTAATTTCCTAATTAAATTAAGAAAATTAGTGCTTAAATATAGAATAGAAATATATATAGTTAGTGTAGTACTAATTATATTGTTTTTGATTTGGATATATTATAAAACAGCACGGAATAGAAACAAGAAAGATTAGGGTGGGTGGATAAATATTGAGTAATAATTATTATAATAATATATTAGGCAAACAACTTTTAGAACGCAATTTAATCAATTATAAACAGTTAAAAAATGCTTTGAAAATAAAAGATAAAACTAATCAAAGGCTTTCTTCAATTCTGAAAGAAGAAGGAATTGTCAATGAAACAGTTTTATATAAAATTCTTTCAGATCTTTTGAAGACACCCGCTATAGAAAATTATGATTTGGAAATAATAGATGAGATTGATATTGATTTACTCGAGAGCTTTGATGCAAGAGTATTAATTGAAAAGCAATTTCTTCCTGTTAATATTAAGGAAAATATAATAAAAATATTGGTTTTAGATTTTAAAGATAAAAGCATAGATAAGTTTTTAAAAACCAAGTTTGGGGATATATTAATTGAAAAGGTTGAGGCCTCTCAAAATGTGATAAATTATCTCATTGAATATTGTTATAAAGATAAATTAATTAATGAAAGTTTAAACCAAATAATAAGAGCTAAATTGTATAATTAAATGCACGGAGCCTTGACAAAAAAATATGACACAGACCGGTAACCTCCTTTATAATGTTTAGTAACTACCCAAAACAAAAAAGGAGGCACCGATATGTGTCAATCTAATTATAACACAGAAA
>JAIPEX010000021.1 GCA_021736945.1 Halanaerobiales bacterium
AAGCTAAAGCTGTTTTACCGAAAGTATCACTGAAGAACTTCTTATACTCCGGATACTGTTGATGAATTAGGTTATGTAATCTGTTTTTAACCCTGGTTTGTTCTTTGACTAAGTTCTTTCTTTGGTTGTTAAGCTGTCTAATAGCCTTAAAATTGGCGTCATTTTTGATGGTAGGTAGTTCATCATACTCAGCCAATAGAACGTTTGCAATAGCTTCAGCATCGACTTTATCGGACTTATCAGGAGAAGTACTTTGTTTTCTTTCTCTTTTAGTCTGGACAGGATTGATTTCTTTGACGGTGTAGTCTTTTTTAATTAACCATTGGGCGAGTGAATGGCCGAGTCCCTGGGTATCTTCGAGTCCGAAGACAAGTTTCTCATCGTTATGGATAAGTGACTTAAGTTTACTGAGAAAGGAATCAAAATCAGCAGAATTATTGGTAGTCTGAGCAAAACCTATTTTTTGATGGAAACAGTTGATAACAACAGCAGTATGTTGAGCTTTATGAGTATCAACACCAACAAAAAGATAATCTTGAGGATTATTCATATTGTTCAGCTCCTTTCAAATTTTATAGATCATCATCAGGCGCGCCCTATTGTAATAGCGTTAAAACCGCAGCGTTCAATTGACGTCTCTGATGATGTAAATCAGGCAGGTGGCAGTCTTATAAATAGCGTTACTCTGACCTTTCAGAGCCGCAGGGAGGTTAATAGCCTGACCTGCCTGGGTTAACCTTTTTTAAAAGAAAAAACGAGATGGAATACACATGTTCCTAGCGTTACTCTCTAAAAAGAGAGCCGCAATGCATTCCATCTCGTATAAACAATTTTATCAAAAGATGGAATGATTAACAAATTTTCGATTTGAGGGGAGGATCCTCCCCTCAAAAATAACACAATAGGAGAGGATAGATAATGGAAACAGTTTTTTTACAGAATATTTTGTTTAATAATTCTCTATACAATTATTTAATATCATTAATAATTATTATAGCTGGTATAGCTATCGTAAAACTTATTAAATACTTTCTATTTGATAATATTTATGAGGCTTTAAAAAGGTTTTCATTAAGTTTTGGAGATCTTTTTAATAAATCTTTATCCAAAAGGATTGTTCCTTTAACTTATTTGATAATAATATATATCTCTATTAATAGATTAGCTTTAAATAGAATAATAGAAAGAACAATTAATATATTTTTCATTTTGGGTTTAGTGGTATATATTACCCTTCTAGTCCAGGATATAATAATATATACAGCCAAAAAATATTGGGAGAAAAAACCCAGTAATCAGGCGCAAGAGACAGTGTTTACCGTTTCGGTTTTTATAATAAAATTAGTTACATGGTTAATAGCTTTGTTATTTATATTAGATAATCTAAATATAGAAATTAGAGGGCTAATTACCGGTTTGGGTGTAGGTGGTATTGCAATTGCTTTTGCTGCTCAAACAATTTTAGCAGATATATTTAGTTATTTTACTATATTTTTAGATAGACCTTTTGATATAGGTGATTTTATAATAATTGGTGATTATAAAGGGACTGTAGAGCATATTGGAATCAAAACAACGAGAGTTAGAAGTTTAAGTGGGGAACAATTAGTATTTTCTAATAATGATTTAACAAACTCACGGATTAATAACTATAAACGAATGCAGCGAAGAAGAATTAATTTTAATTTTGGTGTAACTTATGATACGCAATTAGAAAAGGCTGCAATGATTCCTAATATAGTTGAGGAGATAATTACTAATATTGAAAAAGCAAGCTTTGATAGAGCCCATTTCGCTAGCTATGGTGATTATAGTTTAATTTATCAAGTAGTTTATTATGTAGAAGATAGTGACTATAAGGTATATATGGATCTTCAAGAAGAAATTAACTTAAAGTTAAAGGAAAGATTTAATGAAGAAGGAATTGAGTTTGCATATCCAACTCAAAGTGTTCATGTTTATGACAAAGGGAATAACAACAATGATATTGAACCTGTAGAAAAGATACAGAAGGGGGATAATAATGAGTAAAGATAATAAACAGTTTCCGGTTGAAAAAAGTGAAAAAGAATGGAAAGAAGAATTGAGTGAAGAGCAATATTTGGTATTAAGAAAAGGCAAAACAGACCCTCCTTATAAAAATAAATATTATCACTTTGACAAATCTGGGGTCTTTAAATGTGCTGCTTGTGGAAATAAATTATTTGATTCAAAAGATAAATATGATTCTGGTTCGGGTTGGCCTAGTTTTACCAGAGTAATAGAAGAAGGTGCAGTAGAATATCGTGATGATTATAAATTGTCCCATAAAAGGACAGAAGTAATTTGTAGCAAATGCGGAAGTCACCTTGGTCATCTTTTTCATGATGGTCCTGAACCCACCAATAATAGATATTGTATTAACTCTACATCACTAGACTTTAAGGAAAGAAAATAACTGTAAAGTATAAACTTGACTAAAATACTCGGATATCATATAATGACATCACTGAATGGAGACTAACTTTTTGTAAAAATTTAATTGATGAGGACGGTGTATAAATGAAATATTTATATGGGCCTGTTCCTTCAAGAAGATTAGGTCTTTCTTTAGGAATAGATTTAATTCCTTATAAAATATGTTCTTTTAACTGTATTTATTGTGAGTGTGGTGAAACAACCAAGTTAACTAATAAAAGAAAAGAATTTAAACCAGTTAATTCAATTATTGAAGAATTAGACAATTATTTATCAACTAAACCTGAGTTAGACTATATAACATTTTCAGGTTCTGGTGAACCAACTTTATATAAAAATATTGGAAAAATAATAGAGTTTTTGAAAAATAAATATCCTGAATATGATTTAGCACTTTTAACTAATAGTAGTTTATTGACTGATCGACAAGTTAGAAAAGAGATTAAAAAGTTAGACTTAATAGTACCTTCTTTAGATTCGGTTATAGAAAAAAACTTTCAAAAAATAAACAGACCCCATGAAGATATAAAACTTGCTGAAATCATAGATAGTTTAATTGAATTCGGAAAAGTTTTTGATGGTAAAATATATTTGGAAGTATTTATTGTTCCGGGCGTAAACGATACTTTAGAGGAGTTTAAAAGATTAAATAAAATTGTAGAAAAAATGAATCCAGACCGAGTACAATTGAACACACTTGATAGACCAGGTGTAGTTGACTGGATAGAACCTGCTTCAGAAGAAACATTAAAAAATGCAGCAGAAATAATTGGTAAAAAGGCAGAAATCATTGGACAATATTCATCTAATATTGAAAAAATGAGTATAAATAGTAAAATAAGAGAAGAAATTATTGAAACATTAAAAAGAAGACCTTGTACTGTTAAGGATCTTTCTAATATTTTGGGACTTCACGTTAATGAAGTTAATAAATATTTAAGAGAATTAGACAAAGATTATGAATTTAAAATAACCAATGAAAAAAGAGGAAGGTTTTATTTTCTTGCAGAGGAGGAATAAAAATGTCTGAAGAAATAAAGGTTGATTGTTTGGGTGAAAATTGTCCGGTTCCTCTAGTTGAAACAAGAAAAGCAATTAGAAAAGCCGAAAAAGGTGATGTTTTAGTAGTTACTGGAGACCATTCGGCTTCTAAAAAAGAAATACCAATGGCTGTTGAGGCAATGGACTTGGAACTAATATCAGTAGAAGATAAAGACGGTCACTGGGAAATTAAAATAAGAAAATAGAGGTGTAATTTATGGAAGATAAAGCCACTTTAATTGTTGAAAGTGGAGACTTTGATAAAATATATAGTGCCTTCATAATAGGCAATGGTGCTCTTTCAATGGGTATGGATGTTTCTATGTATTTTACCTTTTGGGGATTAGAAAGATTAAAAAAAGATAATTTAGATAAAGGCCCTTTATCTAAAATGAATTTTTTAGGACTTGGTAAATTATTTATGAAATGGAAAATGAAAAAGGCTAATGTACGATCATTAGAGAAAATGCTGCAGGATTATGTTGAACTTGGTGGGAAAATATTTGCATGTGATATGACAATGGAAATTATGGGTATTGAAAAAAAAGATTTAAGAGATGAAGTTATAACTGAATATTGTGCTGTTGGAACTTATATTAAAGAAGCTCGCGAATCAGAAATAACTTTATATATATAAAATTGAGGTGATTTGATGAATAAAGATGTTGTTTATTTAGATAATTCTGCTGTGACTCGAATTGATGAAAAAGTTTTGGAAGCAATGAAACCATATTATTTTGATGATTATGCTGTGGCGACTTCTGAATTTGCCTATACTATGGGGATTGAGGCAAAAGAAGCTCTTGAAAATGCAAGAAGTACCATATCAAATTCTATTGGTGCTAAAAGTGAAGAATTAATTTTCACGTCGGGAGCAACCGAGTCAAACAATTTGGCTCTTAAAGGAGTAATGTATAATCAAGATGAAAAAGGACATTTAATTATTTCAGATATTGAAAATTTTTCTGTATTAAATACTGCTAAAACTCTTGAAAAAGATGGCTATGAGGTAAGTTATATTAGTGTAGACAGCAAAGGTAAAATAGATTTTGAAGAATTAAAAGAAGAAATAAGAGATAATACCGTTTTAGTTTCTATTCAACATGCAAACCAAGAAATAGGAACTCTGCAGAACATTAAAAAAATAGCCGAATATTTAGAAGGAAAAGATATCTTATTCCATACTGATGCTACTCATACTTTTCAGAGAATTCCAATTGATGTAACTAACACACCTATTGATCTTATAACTATAGCTGCTCATACCATTCATGGCCCAAGAGGTATTGGGGGCTTATATAAACGCGATGGAGTAAAAATAAAGAAACTAATGGATGGTGGATTTCAAGAAAACAATTTAAGAGCTGGAATAGAAAATATTCCTGGAGCTGTTGGATTTGCTAAAGCTGTAGAACTAATTACAGACGAAGAAAATTCAAAACTTAAAGAATTAAGAGATTATTTAATAGATAAAGTTGAAGAAGAAATAGAGGATGTTACATTAAATGGTTCCCGGAAGGATCGTATTCCCCAAAATGCAAATATAACATTTCATTATGTTGAGGGAGAATCTATAACCCTACACCTTGATATGAGAGGATTTGCAGTCAGTACTGGCTCAGCTTGTTTCAGTAAATCTCTTGAAGCTAGCCATGTTATATTAGGTATTGGTGGAGATCATGAAAGAGCACATGGCTCTATAAGATTTACATTTAGTAGGTATAATACAAAAGAAGATGTAGAAAAAATTGTGGAAGCAGTAAAAGATGTTGTGAATAATCTAAGGGAAATTAGTCCTTTAGGTAAGAAAGGAAGTGATTAATATGAGTTCTCCTTATAGTGACAAAGTAATAGAATATTTCCAAAACCCTAAAAATGTAGGAGAAATTGAAAATCCAGACGGGATAGCAAAGGAAGGTTCACCTGCATGTGGAGATATGGTGCAGTTACATTTAAAAGTAAATGAAGACACACAGGAAATTGAAGATATAAAATTCCGGTCCTATGGATGTGCCTCAAATATAGCAACTGGTTCTATTATCACAGAAATGGCCAAGGGCAGGAGTATTGATGAAGCAAAAGAAATTACCTGGCAGCAGGCTGCTGATGAATTGGGGGGGTTACCCGCTGTAAAAAACCACTGTTCTGTATTAGCTGTTGATGCTTTAAAAGAGGCAATAAGAGATTATGAAGAAAAACATGGACTTGTAGAAGAACAAGTTCCTACTACAATAGAAGTAGCAAAAGAAAGACTAAAACATGTTATGAATCCTATACATGGATTAGATGTTTTAAAAACCAATTTAGTTGAAGATATAGAAATTGAAGATAAAGTTATCACTGTAACTGTTGATTTGGCTGAAGATCATCAGTTTGCTTCAGCTGTAAAAGAGGATATAAAAGAAAAATTAGAACCTCGTTGGGATATAGAAGAAGTTATTGTAAAATATAGAGAATAGAAGATGTTTCAAAAACCCGGACTTTTTCCGGGTTTTTTATTATTACTAAAAAATTTTAAATTGTTATCAAATTATAATATTATAGTAACAAATCGGAAAAAATAATAATAGTGAGTGGGGTGGTGAAAATTAATTTGGAAGACGTATTATCTGACATAAAACAATTAGCTAGAGAAGTAGGTAAATATCAATTAGATAAATTTAACAAGACATTAAATATTACAGAGAAGTCCAATTATTTGGATTTGGTTTCAGAAGTGGATAAAAATTCTGAAGAAAAAATTATAAATTGGATTTATGATAATTTTCCAGAGCACAATATAATAGCTGAAGAGAGCGGGAGACAAAATAAACAATCGGAATATACATGGGTAATAGATCCCCTAGATGGAACCACAAATTATATTCATGGTTTTCCACTTTTTTCAATTTCAATTGCTTTAATGAAAAAAAATGAAGTAATTTTAGGTGTAATATATGTGCCTTTTATGGAAGAATTATATACTGCTATTAAAGATAAGGGAGCTTTTTTAAATGGACAAAAAATTAAAGTAAATGAAAAAGATTCATTAAAGGAGAGTTTATTAGTAACCGGGTTTCCTTATGATTTAAATGAAGTTGAATATAATAATATTAGTATTTTTAATCAACTTCTATATAAAACAAGAGGAATTAGAAGATTAGGTAGTGCAGCTTATGATTTAGCTCTAGTTGCTTCCGGAAAGTTAGACGGTTTTTGGGAATTAAAACTTAATCCTTGGGATATAAAAGCAGGTGTAGTAATAATTAAAGAAGCTGGTGGTAAAGTAATAGAGACTGATATAAATGGACGTCATTTGATAATAGCTGCTTCTAATTTAATTACAGATGAACTTTATCATGTAATTAAAAGTATTTATAAAAATAAATAACAAAAAGAAAAAGGAGAGCGGAAGCTCTCCTTTGTAGTTCAATTAAAATATGAATTTAGTTAAGCAGATCTTTCGTCTCGATATTTTACCGGTTTTTTGGATAGGTTGCTTAACCACGGTATTAGATAATAATCAATACCAAAGGCTTTACCAGCACCAGATAATAAAGTGATTGAAATTAATAAGATCCAGAGTGGTTCCCAGATACCTGCAGTAGAACCAATAGCACCAATTACGAAGTTTGCGCTCATTCCAATTGCAACTAAAGCAAATAAGAATGTTAAGAAACCTCCGATTAAAGCTAGCCCTGTTACTATTTCAGTAATAACTAGTACTTTTTGGAAAAAGATCTGATTAGGTACTACAAATGTTTCCATTAGGGTTACATAAAAATCAGGTGTACCTGAACTCCATAAATAAGATGAGGCACCCGAGACTAAATGTTCTTCTGAACCGAACAACCATCCTTGGTTAACTTTATTTATTCCTTCAATTAAGAATCTTAGTCCTACAAAAATTCTTAAGAATGCTAACCAGAAGGTTCCGGATTTTTTCATCATATGTCTTACCAACATACCAATACCTCCTCGTGTATCTTTAAATTGATGTTCTATATAATCGCCTATTAAACTAAATCCGCCAATACCAAATAAATAATGCATATTAATTAAGTGTTTCATAAACATTGCAAAGAAACCTTGAAGAGCTATAGTAAAATCTCCAAATGGTTTAAGTTCTGCAACTGCATAATTTGCTCCAACTGACACCATTATACCGTGCATTTGTGGTTCGAAGACTTCTAACGATTTATTACCTTTAACTTTTGCTTCAATGTTGTCTGCTACACATTCGCCACCTTGAACAGCCGCCTCAACTAATTGTGGTAACGGGCGTTCTCTATCATGTGTGAATAAGGAGTTATCTCCGATAGCGTAGACATTGTCATAAGTAGTAGATTGCATATATTTATCTACTTTAATTCTATTATCTCTACTTAATTCAAGCCCGGTTTTCTTCAGAATTTCTTTACCTTTAACTCCACCTGTCCAGATTACAGTATTTGATTCAATTCTTTTTCTAATATCAGTATCAGTGTTTGTTTCGCTAATTTCAATATAATCTTTTGTAACATTACATATTGCATAACCATCAATAATTTCAACGTCTAATTCTTCTTTCAAGTAGTCTTCAGCATTATCACACTGCTTATCACATAATACAGGTAAAATTCTTTCTAAAGCTTCAACTACAATTAGTCTAACTTCACTTCGTGAAATATCATAAGTTTTACATAAATCATCAAACCATTCTGCTAATTCACCAGCGGTTTCGATTCCAGTAAAACCACCGCCTCCGATTACAAATGTTAGCATTTGCTGTCTTTTTTCCAGGTTTGGTTCATTAGCTGCTTTTTTGAACATGTTTCTAATATGTTCTCTTATCTCAACAGCATCATCTTCTGACCATAGAGTGAATGAGTTATGTTCCATTCCCGGAATATTATAAAAGGTAGGTTCACTACCAATTCCGAGTACTAAATGATCATACTCATAAACCTGGTCACTGGAACTAATTTTGTTGTTATCTAAGTCGAAGTCAATAATTTTGTCATTTACAACATTTACTTTTGTGTTTTCAAAAAGTTGGTCTAAAGAAACTTCGACCCCATTTTTACCAACTCTGTTTCCAGCAACTTCATGTAACTCAGTTAACAAGACATGCTTATCCCGATCATTAATTAGATCAATATGTACTTCTGGATTTTTACGGAATTTTTTATTAAGGCTTTGTGCAGCCTCAATACCTGCATATCCTGCCCCGAGTATAACTATTCGCTTGCTCATATAATCCCCCTTTACTTTATAGTAATTAATTACATGTGAATTTTAAAACGTAAATATAATATAAAATTCACAAAAAAAATTAGATGTTTCTATACCTATTTATTAAAATAATAACTTACTTTTAGCTTTTTTTCAAGAAAAATCTGAGTTTTCTTCTATTATTTCTAAATATTATTTGCATTTTGAGAAATTTTTAATTATAATATATATCAGAATACATAATAAGGAGGGGTAAATGTGAGTAAAATCACACAGACAAATTTAGTTACATTATTAGCAGTTTTAGTATTATTAGTTGCTTTTTCAGGAATCGTAGGTGCTCAGGAATTATCCGATGGAGAATATGTTGGGTATGTACCTGGAGATCATGGAGACATTGTGATTGAAGTAAAGGTTAATTTCAATGAAATTACTGGCGTGGAGATTTTGAATAATTTAAAAACTACAGAATATCCACATGAACAAGCTCGTGAATTCTTTGTCAATTTTCCATCAGCCGTTATTCGAAATCAAGGAACTGAAGGAATTGATGTAATTTCTGGTGCCACAGGTTCTCATGAAAGTTATACAAAAGCTGTAGATATGGCTTTAAGTATAGCAAAAGGTAATTATGATGAGAACACTTATTATGGAGTAAGCAGAGATTATGGCCATGGACATTATTTGGTTAAAGCTGTAATTGAAGGCGAAGAAATAAAATCTGTCGAAATCGTAACAGCTAAAAATCCTGAAGAAGAAGCTCTGGTTGGAGATAAGGTTGAAGGTGAATATCCTTATGAAGCAGCGGTAGAAACATTTAACAAATGGTCTTCCCAAGTAATTGAAAAACAATCAGTAGATGTTGATGTAGTATCTGGCGCTACTCATACAGATCATGGATTAAATGGTGCCTTAGCTCAATGTCTAACACAAGCCGGTTTAAATCCTGATGATTATAAGTAAATTTCTATGTAAAAATTAATTTTATATTATATAAATAGGAGCCCTGTTTCAGGGCTCTTGTTTATAGTATAAATATATTATAAATGAGGTTGTAGATAAATAATGAATTATAAAAGATTTTTATTTGCTATTTTAATATTATTAATAATTGTATCAGGTATTTATTTTATTGGAAGAGAAACCCCGAATAATTCTGTATCAAATCCTGAACCTAATAATTCAGAAGTGACTAAAAGTGAAGGTTCAGAATTTTTAATGGACACCTTAGTGAGAGTTAGAATTCATGATGAGAATTCTGAACAAGTTTTGGAAGAAGTTTTAAATAAGTTAAGTTATTTAGAAAATATTTTCAGTAAAACAATAGAAGACAGTGATATTAATAAAATAAATTCAAATGCAGGAGTTAAACCAGTAGAAGTTAATGAAGAGACTTATAAATTATTAGAAGAAGCCAATCGATTTTCCGAAATTACTGGTGGGGTATTTGACCCTACAATAGGGCCCTTAGTTTCTTTATGGGGAATTGGTACTGAAGATGAAAAAATTCCAACTGAAGCAAAAATAAAAGAAACACTTCAAAAAATTAATTATAAAAAGATAAAATTTCAAGAAGACAATAAAATTTTCTTATCAGAAGAGGGTATGAGTCTTGATTTAGGTGCGATTGCCAAAGGTTATGCAGCTGACTATATTATTAATTATCTAAATGAAAAAGATGTAGACAGTGCTTTTATAAATATGGGAGGCAACGTTTCAGTTCATAGAGACAAAGTAGATGGAAGCCTTTGGAATATTGGTATTCAAGATCCAGTAAGAAGCAGGGGTAATATTATTGCAGCTGTGGAAGGTGAAGATATTTCGGTAGTTACCTCTGGAAACTATGAAAGATATTTTATAGAAGATGGAGTAAGATATCATCATATTATTAATCCGGAAACTGGTTATCCAGCTCGTAAAGGTATAATTAGTGCGACAGTGATTTCCAATAACTCTAGTTATGCAGACGCTTTATCAACCTCTTTTTATATATTAGGTGTAGAAAAATCTTTTCAAATAGCAAAAGGAATGGAAGATGTAAATATAGTATTGATAACTAAAGACGATAAAGCATATGTTAGTGAAGAATTAAAAGGGCAAATCACATTTACCGTTGATGATCTTGAAATCATATATAGATAATTATGAAAGTCAAATTGTAGGTGATAAAAATGTTTTGGGAAGAATATCCCAGTTTTGCAGATGAACTTAATAATTTTGAAAATTATTTCAATGAAAAGTTATCAAGTAGTAATGATCTCATTACTCAGGAAATGAATAGATTAGTAGCTGCTGGTGGTAAAAGAGTTAGACCAGCTCTTTTAATTGCAGTTAGTCATCTTGGTGATTTCAACAAAGAAAGAATTTGGCCTATGGCAGCAGCAATAGAGATGATACATTTAGCTACTTTAATTCATGATGATGTGATTGATAAATCATCTAAGAGAAGAGGTGTTGAAACTACTCATCAGAAATTCTCCAATAAAACTGCAATATTTATGGGGGATTTTTTATTTGCTCGTTCCATGGAAATAATTTTAGATGAATTTGGTAATGAGAAAATAGATGAGGCTTTATTACGCCAAATGAAAAATACCATTAAAAGTATAAAACTCCTTTGTGAAGGTGAAGTTTCTCAATATCAAAGACAAAATAAAAAAATTCCTACATTCAAGGAGTATTTAGAAGCAATTAAAAGAAAAACCGCTCTGCTCTTTAAAGCTAGTACTATGTTAGGAGCAGATTTATCAGGTATGAACAAATATAAAGTATATAAAATGGGTAAACTGGGATATTATATGGGAATGTCTTTCCAGTTGGTGGATGACATCTTTGATTTTCAAGAACAAAATAATAAATTAGGTAAACCACAAAATAATGATTTCACACAGGGGATATATACTCTTCCAATAATATATATATATGGAGAGAGTGAGAATCAAAAACAACTTGATAGATATCTTGAAAAACCAGAAAAATATTCCGAGGAAATCAAGAGAATAGTACATCAAAAAGGTGGTATAGAATACACTAAACAATTGGCTTTTAGATATAAAGATAAAGCTCAGAAAATAATTGATTCATATAAAGATAATAAATATGGTGAAATTATATACTGGCTAACTGAAAAAATTATAGATAGAAATTTTTAACAAGCATCGGTTATCCGGTGTTTTTTTTTATTAACATTTATGGTATAATTATTTAATAATAGAACAAAAGTTCGTATTGAGGTGAATGATTAGATGAATATTGAGCAAATGAAATCTTCTCTATTAAATCGACCTAAGTTCATGAATCGAGTAACGGCTTGGCAAGAAATTGAAGGTCGTGAAGGTAAATATGTTAATATACCTACTCAGTTAGATTCGAAAATTAAAAAAGTACTGAAAGAAAAAAATATTGATAAGTTATATTCTCACCAAAAAAAAGCTTATGAACTTGTAGAAAATGGAAAAAATACTGTAGTAGTAACACCTACTGCTTCAGGTAAAACATTATGTTATAATTTACCTGTATTAAATTCAATTTTGGAAGATAAAAATAATAGAGCTCTCTATCTTTTTCCAACCAAAGCCTTATCACAAGACCAATTATCTGGGTTATATGATTTAATAAAGGCTTTGGATGAAGATATTAAGACCTATACATATGACGGGGACACCCAGGTCAGTGCAAGGAAAAGTATTAGACAATCAGGGCATATAGTAATAACAAACCCTGATATGCTTCACGTGGGTATTTTACCTCATCACACAAAATGGATTAAACTTTTTGAAAACTTAAAATATGTGGTGATAGATGAAGTACATAGTTATCGGGGAGTATTTGGAAGCCATGTTGCTAATGTAATTAGGAGATTAAAAAGAATTTGCAAGTTTTATGGATCAAATCCTATCTTTATTTGTGCTTCAGCAACAATTGATAATCCGGGTAAATTAAGTTCAAAGTTAATTGAGGAAGAAGTAGAGGTTGTAGATGAAAACGGTGCACCGGCAGGACCCCGAGATTTTATTTTTTATAATCCACCGGTTGTAAATAAAGAACTTGGCATTCGAAGAAGTTATGTTCTGGAAAGCAAAAAGATTGCCTCGATGTTTTTAAAAAATAAAATAAAGACTATAATATTTACCAGAAGTAGATTGAGGACGGAAATAATATTATCTTACTTAAGAGACGACAAACCTCAGGATGTAAATATAAGAGGATATCGGGGAGGATATTTGCCAAAGGAAAGGCGTCAAATTGAAAAAGGCTTGAGAGAAGGTGAGATTCACGGTGTTGTTAGCACGAATGCCTTAGAATTAGGAGTTGATATCGGGCAACTGGATGTTAGTATTTTAGCAGGTTATCCAGGTACAATAGCCAGTTCTTGGCAGCAAGCTGGTCGTGCTGGACGAGGCCAAAAACGATCAATATCAATTCTAATTGCTTCCAGTAGTGCATTAGATCAGTATATCGTGAATAATCCTGAATATTTCTTTGACCAACCAGCTGAAAGTGCTTTGATTAATCCAAACAATTTAATGATTTTACTTTCACATATCAAATGTGCTGCATTTGAATTACCTTTTGAAGAAGGAGAACAATTTGGTGTAGAAACTACTGAAGAGATTTTAAGATATTTAGAAGAAAATAATGTTCTTCGATATAAAAGTGGTAAATGGTATTGGTCAGCTGAGAGATATCCAGCAGAGGATATTAGTTTGAGAAGTGCTTCTTCAGATGACTTTGCTGTTATTGATAGAACAAAAACTGCCAGTCCACGAGTTATAGGAAGAGTGGACTATTTTAGTGTTCCTACAACGCTTCATAAGGACGCTATTTATATCCATGAAGGAAAACAATATCAAGTAAAAGAGTTAGACTATGATGGCAAGAAAGCTTATGTTAAGGAAGTAGATGTTAATTTCTATACTGATGCAAATCTTGCTGTAGATTTAAGTATATTAGATCAATTTGATAAAAAAGAATTATCAAAAAGGAATTCTGAACACGGAGAAGTTGTGGTGAGTGCTCAGGCTACAATGTATAAAAAAGTGAAATTTAATACTCATGAAAATGTGGGTTATGGAGATATTAATTTACCTGAAGTTGAAATGCATACTACTGCTTGGTGGATGAGTCTTGATCAAGATTTTGAGGCTAAATTAAATAAAAAAGTATTAGAGAATGCTTTACTGGGATTGTCAAATCTTTTGGTCAACATTGCTCCAATATATTTAATGTGTGACCCCGGAGATATTAATTCGACAGTTCAAATTAGATCTCCTTATACAGGTAAACCTACTATATTTATATATGATAGTTATCCAGGCGGAGTGGGTTTAAGTGAAAAATTATTTAGGATAGATCATACCTTACTACAATCCGCATATAAATATCTGAATAAATGTCCATGTGAAGGCGGCTGTCCCGCCTGTGTAGGTCCGGTTAATGAAGTAGGATTGGATGGAAAAGAAAAGACTCTTTACTTATTAAAGGAGGTACTAAAGGGTGAATCTGAGGGATAAATTAAATAGATTAGAAAAAAATGATACCCTCCAGGAGTCTAAAGAAAGAAATGCTGATTATATAAATAAGAATGCATTTCAATATAATGTTGTAGAAAATGAAGATGGAGTTTACTTGAAAACAACTGCTACTTATCCTTCCCATTATAAGCACGGATTATATGCAATACAAAAATTTTTTAAACAACTTGATACTAATATCTTAGCTACAATAACAAATTCTAATGATTTAGAAATAAATAAAAATATTAAAAATAATATATTGTTTATTGATACAGAAACTACAGGTTTAATGGGAGGAACAGGCACAGTATCTTTTTTAATTGGCATAGGTTATTTTCATGATGAGAAGTTTGTGGTTGAACAATATTTGATGAGAGATTATGATGAAGAAACTCCAATGTTAATAGATATTAAAAAGAAATTAAAAGAACATGATATAGTGATTTCTTTTAATGGGAAAAGTTTTGATATTCCTTTGATCAAAACAAGACTGATTTTAAATAGGCTTAAAAGACCAGATTTTAAACTTCATGTTGATTTATTGCACTCTGCTCGTAGGTTGTGGTCCTTTTTAGATTCCTGTTCTCTTAATTCTCTTGAGAAGAACATTCTTGACTTTAAAAGAGTTGATGATATACCAGGTAATTTAATTCCAGAACTATATTTTGAATTTCTAGAGAATAAGGATTTAAAGCAGTTAATACCTATATTAGAGCATAATAGATATGATATTTTATCTTTGGTCACTCTTTTTACTCATTTGAAAGAAATACACTTAGATAATATTGATAATTTATCCCCACATGAATTATATCAGATGGGAAGAATAAAAGAAAAGGACAAAAATTATGAAAGTTGTATTAATTACTTAGAAAAATCAATGAAAAATTCAGAACAAAAGTATTTAGAATATAAAGCTATGAAAAAATTAAGCTGGCAATATAAAAGAGTAGATCGTTATGAAAAAGCTGTGGAGATTTGGCAATCAATGATTAAAAAAAGTCCTTTAGATGTTTTTCCGTATGTTGAAATGGCTAAATTTTTTGAACATAGGGAAAAGGATTATAAGAAAGCATTATCTTATACAAATCAAGCTATTAAATTATTATCGAAGCATAGAATAATTACAAATAATTTTAAAAAAGAGATGGATAATTTGAAGTACAGAAAGAAACGACTTTTTAAAAAAATATGTAAAGATTGATATTTTTTTAAATATATATCAATATATGATAAAATATAAGAAAGTGTATGGGAGTGAGACTATTGGCGGAAAAGAGAGTTAATACCTTTTCAATAGTGGGGTATGATCCTCAAACTGAAGAATTAGGAATTGCCGTTCAATCCAAATTTTTAGCTGTGGGTTCGGTTGTACCATGGGCAAAAGCTAATGTAGGAGCAATTGCTACACAAGCCTTAGCTAATCTAGATTACGGAGAAAAAGGTTTAGATTTATTAGAAGAGGGTTTATCACCTGAAGAAGTAATTGAGAGATTACGTTCTGAAGATGAAAATGATGCTACCAGACAAGTTGGGATTGTAAATGCAAAAGGTAATTCAGCTTCGTTTACCGGTGAAAAATGTTATGATTGGGCAGGTGGTATTACAGGTCCTAATTTTGCTTGTCAAGGAAATATATTAGTTGGAAAAGATACTGTTAAAGCGATGGCACAAAAATTCCAAAACACCGAAGGGGAACTCGCTGATAGGCTGGTATCAGCATTAGAAGCCGGACAGAAGGCTGGTGGCGATAAAAGAGGTAGACAGTCTGCGGCATTACTTGTGGTTAAAGAAGATGGCAGTTATGGAGGATATAATGATAGATATATTGACCTTAGAGTAGATGATCATGAAACTCCTATAAAGGAATTACAGAGGTTATTAGAAATATTTTATTTATATTTTGGTGATCAAGAAGTAGAAAAAGTCGAATTAAATGATACATTAATAAAAGAAGTTAAAGGTTATTTAAATGACCTGAATTTGTTCTCGGGTAATATTGATTCTAAGAATGATGATGAATTTCAGGAAGCCCTGGAAGTTTTTTATCATCAAGAAAACTTTGAAGAAAGAGAACAGGTGAAAGGTTATATAGATAAGGATATATTGGAATATATGAGAAAAAAGGTTAACTAATTTATGGAGGTGCTTATTAATGGAAAGAAAAGATTTTATAGTAGAAGTAGATGGGATGTCAGATAGGAAATTAAGGCAGTTATTAAATTTTGTTTACGAGGAGTTTGAAAAAGACGAAAAGCTTAATTTATTACAGGATAAGATTGATGAAATAAAGAAATTTAGTTAAGAGGAGCCCTTAATGTGGCAGAGAAAATTTTAGTTGTAGACGATGAATTTAAAATAAGGAAAGTAGTGAGAGCCTACCTAGAAAAAGAAGGTTATACTGTAATCACCGCTGAAAATGGACAGGAAGCTTTAAATTATTTTAAGGATCAGACAATTAATTTAATTGTTTTAGATCTTATGCTTCCTGAACTAAGTGGTGAAGACGTTTGTAGAAGAATAAGACAAAAATCTGATATTCCGATTATTATGTTGACTGCCAAAGGGCAGGAAAATGAAAGAATAGAAGGTTTAAATATTGGGGCTGATGATTATGTAGTCAAACCCTTTAGCCCTAGAGAATTGGTAGCAAGAATCAAAGCAATATTGAGAAGAAGTGATTATAAAACTCCGAAAGCAGAATTTATCAGTTATTTAGATGGGCAACTTAAAATATATCCAGCGGAAATGAAAGTTATTTATCAGGAAGAAAAAATAGAGCTGACTTCTACAGAGTTTAATATTTTATATTATATGGCGCGTAATCCTAATCAGGTTTTATCCCGGGATCAACTTGTCGAAAAAGTTATGGGACTGGAATTTAAAGGCTTTGATAGGACTATTGATGCTCATATCAAAAACATAAGAAAGAAGCTTAATGTAACAGGTGAAAAATTAATTGAAACTGTTTATGGAGCTGGTTATAGATTTGTAGGTGAATAGTTAAATGAGTAAACTAGGGTTGAAAATATTTATAATATTTATATTAGTTTCTATTGGAGGTTTATTAATTACTTCTATATATATAAACTACCGTTTCGATTTTTATTTTGAAAATTATTTAAAGGATATTAGGAAAAGTAAGGTTTCTAATTTAAAAAACCTTCTAGAAGATAGTTATGACCAATTAAACAATTGGAATGAAGCACGCAATATAATTGGTAATTTTGCGAGTCTAAATGATTTCAGGGTAGTTTTAAGGGATAATAATGGAGAAATAATAGCATTTAGCTCTCCTAATATGTTTGGTAGAATGAATCAAAATATGATGGGTAGGATGTCTGAACATACGGCTAATACACCCGATATTAATCTTCAAAATTATGAGATGACTGAATTACATAGTTCAGGTAATAAAGTAGGAGAATTATTATGGCAGCGTTCAAGAGTTGAAGAAATAGTTTCTAATAATGAAGATGTTTTTATGAATCAAATAAATAGAGTCATTTATATAGCTGCTTTTATTACTGCACTATTGGTCATTGCTGCAACATATTTTTTCAGTAAATATCTTACTAATTCTTTAAACAAGATGAATAAAGTTGTTAAAGAAGTAGCTGATGGTAATTTAGATCAAGAAATTAATATAAAAACTAATGATGAAGTAGCTGAATTAGGAAATTCATTCAACCAGATGGTCCGGAAATTAAGATATCTTGAAAAGATTCGGAAAGAATCAGCTTCGGATTTAGCACATGAATTGAGAACCCCTTTAAGTAATATCAGAAATTACTTAGAAGGTTTTGAAGATGATGTACTAGAGTGGAACACCCAAACTTATGAGGAAATAAATGAAGAACTTGAAAGATTAATCAAATTAGTTAATAGATTAAATGAATTAAATGAAGCTGAGGCTAAAATATTAAATGTTGATAAGCAGTTATTCAATTTAGAAAAATTGGTTAATAAAATTGTAAAAAATTATAAATTGTCTGCTCAGGATAAAAATATTGACTTCAATATAGAAATAGCCAATAATAAAAAAATATATGCAGATAAAAACGCTATTAAACAAATATTTAATAATCTTATTTCAAATGCACTTAAATATTCATTTGAAGGAGAGAATATTAGTATAAAGATAAAAGAACTTACAGAAAATTATGAGATAACCATTTCTAATAAAGGGCCCAAAATAGATAAAGAAGATCTACCTTATTTATTTGAGAGATTTTATAGGGCTGATAAATCAAGATCTCAAAAGAATGGTGGTTTAGGTATTGGTCTAGCTATTACCCGGAATTTAGTTGAAGCACACGGCGGTAGCATTGAAGTTGAGAGTGATAACGATTTAACTATTTTTAGAATCACACTTCCAAACACTAAATAATTTATAAAGTTGGTATCTTTTTACTTGACATAAAGAGGTTCTTATGCTAAAATTACTAATGTTTGATACCATGCGAAAGTGGCGGAATTGGCAGACGCGCTAGATTTAGGATCTAGTGAGGTTCCCCTCGTGGGGGTTCGAGTCCCCCCTTTCGCACCATTTTCAAATAATCAATAAACTATGACTAAAACCCCGAATTGGCACCAGCCATATCGGGGCTTATTCACATTGTAAAGAAAAAATATAAATGTTTTTGATGAAAGGATGATAAAGTAGTGGAAATAAAAAAGAATGAACTTGAAGGAAATAAAGTTGAATTACAAGTGGAAATTGAACCAGAAAGAGTAAATGAGGCTTTAGAACAAGCATATAAGAAAGTTGTTAAAGATATTGACATTTCAGGTTTTAGAAAAGGTAAAGTGCCGCGCAAAGTTTTAGAAGCAAGGTATGGTAAAGAAGTTCTTCATAAAGATGCTTTAGATATTCTTATCCCACAAGGTTATAGTGAAGCAATTGAAGAGACAGGAATTGAACCTATAGACCAACCTGATATTAAAGACTATAATATAGAAGAAGACGAACCTTTCACATTTACAGCAGAAGTGGAAGTAACACCTGATGTTGAATTAGGGGAATATAAAGACTTAGAAATAGAAAAAGAAGATGCAGAAGTAACTGAAGAAGAAATAGAAGCTGAAATTGATAAAGCTCGTAATCAGCATAGTCAATTAGTTAGTACAGATAAAGAAGTTGTTGAAGAAGGCGATTTTGTAATAATTGACTTTGAAGGTAAAAAAGATGGAGAGAAGTTCCCAGGCGGAAGTGCCGAAGAATATAGTTTAGAAATTGGCTCTAATACATTTATTCCTGGTTTTGAAGAACAGTTAGTTGGAGCTACTGTGGGAGAAGAACTTGAAATAAATGTAACTTTCCCGGAAGATTATAATGCAAAAGATTTAGCTGGTGAAGAGGTTGTTTTTGATGTTGAAGTAAAAGAAATCAAAGAGAAACAACTTCCAGAATTAGATGATGAATTTGCTAAAGAAGTTAGTGATTACGAGACATTTGAAGAATATAAAGAAAGTGTTAAAGAAAGATTACAAAAGAATAAAGAAGAGCGCACAGAAAGAGAATATGAAAATAAATTAATTGAAACTGCTTCTGAAAATGCTGAAGTTGATGTTCCAGCCAAAATGGTAGAAGAAGAACTTGATAAAATGTATCAAAACTTTGCCCAAAGCGTATCACAACAAGGTATGGAAGTAGAAGATTACCTTGATTATATGGGTACAGATGAAGAAGGTTGGAGAGAACAAAATCGTGAGGCAGCAGAAAATAGAACGAGAAGTAACTTAATTTTAGAAGCTATAGCTGAAAAAGAAGGAATAGAGATTAGTGAAGAAGAAATAGAAGAACAGATAGAAGAAATTGCAGAAAACAATGATCAAGACCCCGAACAAATTAAAGCCTTTTTACAAATGCAGGGTCAGTTAGACGGATTAAAAGATGGACTTAGAATGCAAAAAACTATTGAGTATTTAAAAGAAAACAACTAGATAAAGATTAATAATAATAAGGGGGAATTGTAATGAGTGGATTAATCCCTATGGTAGTTGAACAAACTAATCGTGGAGAACGTTCATATGATATTTATTCAAGATTATTAAAAGATAGAATTGTTTTTCTTGGTAGTCATGTAACAGATGAAATTGCTAATCTTATAATAGCACAGCTTTTATTTTTAGAGGCCGATGATCCAGATAAAGATATATATTTATATATAAACAGCCCAGGTGGATCAGTTACTGCAGCTTTAGCTATTTATGATACAATGCAGTATATTAAACCTGATGTTGTTACAATTTGTATGGGTCAAGCTGCTAGCGCTGGTGCTTTATTACTAGCTGCAGGTGAAGATGAAAAAAGATATGCATTACCTTATTCTAGAGTAATGATTCATCAACCAGCAGGTGGTGTTCAAGGTAAAGCAACAGATGCTGAAGTTCATATAAATGAATTGATGAGAATAAAGGATTTATTAAATGAAATTCTAAGTAAACACACTGGTAAATCTGTTGATAAAATCAGTGAAGATGTTGAAAAGGACTATTTCATGACCTCAGAACAAGCAAAAGAGTATGGTATTATTGATGAAGTAATATCCAGAAGTGAGATGAAAGATAAAAAGAATAAAGAATAGGGCTATTAGAGGTGATTAAATGTTTAAATTTGAAGATGAAGAAGATGGACAATTAGAATGTTCTTTTTGTGGAAAATCACAAGATGAAGTAAAAAAACTTATAGCAGGCCCGGGTGTATATATTTGTAATGAATGTGTAGATTTATGTAATGATATACTTGAAGAGGAATTAAGCGTAGATTTAGACCTCAATTTTAGTAATATTCCTAAGCCTGTAGAAATAAAAGAGATATTAGATCAATATGTAATTGGACAAGAAAGAGCTAAAAAGACTCTTTCAGTGGCAGTATATAATCACTATAAGAGAATTAATTCTGATATGAAAATAGATGATGTGGAACTGCAAAAAAGTAATATATTAATGGTTGGTCCTACCGGCTGTGGTAAAACATTACTTGCTCAAACTTTAGCCGGAATTTTAGATGTACCATTTGCAATTACTGATGCAACATCATTAACTGAAGCCGGTTATGTAGGTGAAGATGTAGAAAATATCTTATTAAAATTAATTCAAGCTGCTGATTATGATATAGAAAAAGCCGAAAAAGGTATTATATATGTTGATGAAATTGATAAATTAGCTCGTAAGTCAGAAAATCCCTCAATTACTAGAGATGTATCTGGCGAAGGAGTACAGCAAGCATTATTAAAAATAATTGAAGGAACTACAGCGAATGTTCCACCTAAAGGTGGGAGAAAACATCCCCATCAACAATTTATTCAAATAGATACTTCTAATATACTATTTGTATTCGGTGGATCGTTTGATGGCTTAGAAAAAATAATCAAATCTCGAGTAACAGATAAAGTAATGGGTTTTGGAGCTGATATTAAATCCAAAGAAGAAAAGGATAATATTGGTGAAATACTAAAACACTTATTACCCCAGGATCTTTTACATTATGGTTTAATTCCTGAATTTGTGGGTAGAATGCCCGTTATTGCTACTCTGAATGAATTAAGTGTAGATGATTTAGTACAGATTTTAACTGAGCCGAAAAATGCCTTAACTAAACAGTATAAGAAGTTTTTCGAAATGGATAATGTTGATTTAGAGTTTACAGAAGGTGCTCTTGAAGCTATAGCACGTAAAACTCTAGAAGTAAATACTGGAGCTAGAGGCTTAAGATCGGTTGTTGAAGATACAATACTGGAAATAATGTATGATTTACCCTCTCAGAATGATATCACTAAATGTATAATTGATGAAGGGGTAATTGAAAAAAGTAAGGAACCTGAATTAATACGAGATAAAGAAGTGAGTAATGAAAGAGAAGAAAGTGCATAGAGACTTAACAGAGATAATAATGAAATCTCATTATTATCTCTTTTTTTACTGCATAAAAATTTTTAATTATAAGTGTAATAGGATATAATGATTTTAGAGAAATGAAAGATGAGTTTATTATATTAGTTTGTGAGGTGAAATAGATGAAAGATTTAGAATCTGTAAAAATTAGTGAAGGGGATATTCAAAAAATAGACCAAGATTTTATTGAATTACCTCTTTTAGCATCTAGAGGTGTTGTTGTATTTCCCCATATGGTTATCCCTCTTTTAGTAGGGAGAGATAAATCTGTTGAGGCAATAGAAAAAGCAATGATAGAAGAAAAGAGAATTTTGATAGCTGCTCAAAAAGATGAAACTATTGAAGAACCTGAAGAAGATGATTTATATAAAGTAGGTACAATTACGGAAGTAAAACAATTAGTAAAATTACCCAATGGAATGATTAAAGTTATTGTTGAAGGCATCCAACGGGCAGAAATAAAGGAATTTTTACAAAAAGATGAGTTCTTCCAGGTGAAAGCTGAAGTTTTCAATGAAGAAGATGCTAATTATGATGAAGAAGATTACGAGATTGAAGCACTGATGAGAAGTGTTGTAGATTATTTTAAAGAATATGTAAAATATAATCGCAATTTCCCATCTGAGACAATGGTTTCTGTGATAAATATTGAAGAGCCTGGTAGGTTAGCAGATATTATAGCTTCTAATCTTGAATTGAAATATAAAAAAGAACAAAAATTATTAGAAGCTTTTTCTAATAAAGAAAGACTTGAATTATTAATGAAAATTATCAAAAAGGAAATAGAAATATTAAAAATAGAAAATGATATAAATGAAAAAGTAAAAGATCAAGTAGAAAAGACACAGAAAGAATACTTTCTAAAAGAAAAATTAAAAGTAATAAAAGATGAACTAGATGAAGGCGATATGGATGAAATAGCTGAATATAGGGAACAAATGGAAGAAATTGAACTTCCGGAAGAAGTAGAAGAAAAAATAGAAAATGAAATTAAAAAATTAAATAAGACTCCTTCTATGTCCCCAGAATCTACAGTAATCAGAAATTATTTAGATTGCATGTTAGATTTACCTTGGGATCAAGAGAAAAACACAGGTATCGATATTAAAGAAGCAGAAAGAATATTAGAAGAAGACCACTATGGACTTGAAGATGTAAAAGAAAGAATTATAGAATATCTAGCAGTCAGAAAGATTTCTAAAAAGAAAAAAAGCCCCATTCTTTGTTTAGTTGGAGCACCAGGGGTAGGTAAAACGTCATTAGGGCGTTCTGTAGCCCGTGCATTGGAAAGAGATTTTGTGAGAATGTCATTAGGCGGAGTTCGAGATGAAGCCGAAATTAGAGGCCATAGAAGAACTTATATTGGTTCTAGGCCTGGGAGAATTATTAATTCTATGAGAGATGCCGGAAGTAAAAATCCAGTATTCTTATTAGATGAAGTAGACAAAATTTCTGCTGATTTCAGAGGAGATCCTGCTAGTGCCTTATTAGAAGTCTTAGATCCCGAACAGAATGATGAATTTACTGATCACTATCTAGAAGTTCCTTTTGATTTATCTGATGTATTGTTTATTACAACAGCAAATGTGACCAGTACAATTCCAGCCCCTTTATTAGATAGAATGGAAGTAATCGAATTACCAGGATATACTGAAGATGAAAAAGTTAAAATTGCTGATAGACATCTGGTTCCTCAAATCTTACAAGATCATGGTTTAGATGAAGATCAGATTAATATTTCTAATAATGCTTTATATAAAATCATTAGAGAATATACAAGAGAAGCAGGAGTCAGAAATTTAGAGAGAGAAATATCAGCTATAGTTAGAAAGATTAGTAAAGAAATAGTAGAGGGCCGTGAGAAAAAGGCTCGAATTACTAAACGTAATGTTGATAAATATCTAGGAGTTCGTAAATTTAAATACGAAGTAGCTAAAAAGGAAAACAGAATTGGTGTTGCTACTGGATTGGCATATAATCAGGCCGGTGGTGACATATTAGATATCGAGGTAGCTGTCGTTCCTGGTAAAGGAGAAGTAACCTTAACAGGTTCTTTAGGAGATGTAATGCAAGAGTCTGCAAAAGCAGCTTTAAGTTATATAAGATCTAAGCATGAAGAGTTAGATTTAGAAGAAGATTTCCATGAAAATTATGATATTCATATTCATGTTCCTCAAGGAGCAGTTCCAAAAGATGGACCATCAGCCGGAATTACTATGGCCATGTCTATCGCTTCTGCTCTAACAAATAGGAAAGTAAGAGGAGATTATGCGATGACTGGTGAAATTTCATTAAGAGGTAGAGTATTACCTGTTGGTGGAATAAAGACAAAGATTTTAGCGGCTAAAAGAGCTGGTATAAATAAAATTGTGCTACCGAAAGAAAATGAAGAATCAATGAGTGAAATCCAAAATTACTTGAAAAAAGATCTAGAAATTAATTATGTTGAGCATATGGATGAAGTTATTGATTTACTGCTAATGGAGGAATAACAATTGAAAATTATAAATCCTGAGTTTGTAAAAAGTGCCCACACAATAGAAGATTATCCCTATAATCATCTCCCGGAGATTGCTTTTGCCGGGAGATCCAATGTAGGTAAATCTACAATGATTAATACTATATTAAACCGTAAAGGCTTAGCTAGAACTAGTTCAAAACCTGGTCATACAAGAAGTATTAACTTTTTTGATATTGATAATAAATTCTATTTAGTAGATTTACCAGGTTATGGATTTGCTAAAGTATCAGAAGAAGAAAAAGAAAAATGGCAGGGTTTAATTAATGATTATCTACATTACAGAGAGAATTTAAAAGGTATAGTAATGATTGTAGATGCACGTCACAAGCCAACAGGACAAGATAAAATGATGCTTAACTGGATTAGAGAGTTTCGGATACCTAAAATAATTGCTGCCACAAAAGCTGATAAATTATCTAATAATGAAAAGGCTAAGCAGAAAAAAGTAATCCTAAAAACTTTTGGGCTAACTGAAGAAGAGAGATTTACGTTTTTTTCAGCGAAGACTGCAGAAGGGAAAAAAGATATTTTTTCCTTCATAAACCAAATAATTAAGTAGAGGTGAAGAGATGGGTTCTCAATCTTATACAAGTTCATTTGCAACCATATATGATGATATAATGGAAAGAGTACCCTACTATTATTGGTATCAATATTTAAAACATATCTTATATTATTATGATAAAAAACCTGTAAATATTATGGAATTAGGCTGTGGCACTGGAAATATGATGAAGTATTTCTCAAATGAAGCAGAAAGTATTTATGGTATTGATAAATCCGAAGATATGTTGGCAATAGCGCAAAATAAATTCAGAGAAAATAATAATGTTAAATTATTTAACACAGATATGAGTAAAAAAATAAAATATGATAGTTTTGACTTTGTTTATTCTATTTTCGATAGTATGAATTATATATTAGAATTTGACGAATTAAGTAATGTTTTTGAAAATGTGTACTTAAATTTAGAAAAAGATGGAATATTTGTATTTGATATTAATACTGAATATAGGTTAATGGATATAGTTGAGGGGACAAAAAAACTCGAAGGAGATTTTTATACCTGTTATTGGAGAGATATTGTTGATGAAGAAAACGAGGAGTGGATTGTTGAGCTCAATATTTATTTGGATAAAGAGGATGAAATAGAAAACTTCACAGAAACTCATGTTGAAACCAGTTATCCTTTGGAGAAAATAAAAAAGGAATTATTAAATATTGGATTTCAGCACGTAGATTATTATCGGTCTTTTACTTTTAGTAAAGGAAAATCCAAAAATAATAGAGTTCATTTTGTTGCTTTAAAACAAAAACCTGAAGTAAGTAGCTTTAGGCAGATATTAACTAGAATTAAATGGGGTATTATTAGTCTATTTATTTCTAATTTTTAAAGTTCTTATGGTCTTTTAAGACAATAAGGACTTTTTTTATTTTAAATTAAATAGTATTTTCATTAATAGAAAAATAACAAGCTTTCAAACTATGAAGCTTAAGAGTACATGATTAAAAATCATTTATTTTTTAAAAATGGTAGGGCTAACAGGATTCGAACCTGTGGCCTACAGATTAGGAATCTGTCGCTCTATCCTACTGAGCTATAGCCCCACTACTTATTTCAGTATATTATTAGAATAATGTTGTGTCAAGTGGTAAAAGCAATATTAATATTGAAATTCAACTTTGATTTGTTTTGTATGTTTTAATAAAAAAATTATATTTGCAGGTTTTTCTTTATTTTTTGACAATATTATATATAAAACTGTAGTATAATAAGTATGGAAAGAGGGTTTATGTGATGAAATGTTTAATTGCATATTTTTCACAAACAAATTCAACCCGAAAAATAGCTGAATCTATTGGAAAAGAATTAACAGTATATGACTGGGAAGTAGATTTTAAAAATATCAAAGAAGATAAGTCAGTAAATATAGAAGAATATGATTTATTTGGATTTGGTACACCTGTTTATTATTATAGGTTGCCTTTTTTGGTAAAAGACTTTCTGCAGTCATTACCTGATTTAAAAAATAAACCTGTATTTTCTTTTATAACTTATGGCACCTATTACTTTGGGGTTCCTGTTGAGATAAATAATATACTTAAAGAAAAAAGTACACATAATATAGGTTTTTTCGCTGCAAGAGGAGCTGATAAATATTTGGGATACTTAAAACAGGGAGTCCTGCTTTCAGATGGGCATCCAAATAAAAGAGAGCTTACTCAGGCTAAACATTTTGCCAACTCATTGTTAAAATATTTTCAGGAGGAGTCCAATTCAGAAAACATTTATAAACTTAAAAAAGAAAATAAAAAGGGGATTATTTATAATTTTGAATCTTTATTAACTAAGGCTCTTTCATAATTGCCTTATTTAGTCAGCGAAAAAATATTTTTAACAAAATCAACTTAATTTTTCCTAAAAATAATAAAATTTAGCTGAAATCATTGATTTACAATATATTCCAGTAAAATTAGGGTCTACTT
>JAIPEX010000002.1 GCA_021736945.1 Halanaerobiales bacterium
TTTCTATCATCGAAAGTTAAGTGTTTTCCTTTCTTGCCAGTTGTGTTATAATTATTTTGACACATGTCGGTGCCTCCTTGTTTTGTTTGGCTAGTTACTAACATTATAAAGGAGGTTACCGGGATGTGTCTATTTTTTTATACTACGTGCATTTAATTATACATTTCAGCGTTTATTAGAAATGAATATTATTTTGTTGGGACAAGCTTGCATACATAGTCCACATTTTTCACATTTTTGTTGATCAATTACCATTGATTTTTTATTTGCTTTATCAGTCAAACTTAATATTGCTCCATATGGACATAAATATTTATGCCATAATTCCTCATCAAAAATTAATGACACTATAAAGCCAGTTATTAAAAAATAAAACAACATATTAAGCTGGATATTATTACGCCGGCTTATTATCATTGTTGCAACTAATAAGAGCAGTATAAGCCACCGCAGCCAGGAGTTTTTTAATGAATTTGGTGTATTCAACACCTTGAAATTCAGCTTTTCATAAAACCAATTTTTGATATTTATAATAGTATTAATTGGACATATCCATCCACAATAGTATCTTCCCCAAACAATTGAAATTAATACTCCAATGCCAAAAATAACTAACCAAAGTTGAGTTCTACCGTTAAAAATCAAAAATATAAAGATTACAAAAAATATGAGTTGAGTTAAATTACGATAATAACTTTTATTTTTAAAATTATCCATAATTTCTCTTCTCCTCTCTCTTAAATTTTATATGTAAGTCATTTAAAAAAGGAGCAGCCCTTCTATTATAAAAGCCACTCCCCTATAACTTGTACTAATTAGAATAAATATTCTGTTTGAAAATAAACTACATCTTCTTTAAATATCTCTCCTTCTAAATTTATATTTGCCCCAGCTTTCAAATTAATTACATCTGAATAATCATAATTTATTGTAGGCTTAAACATTAATACTTCATCATTCAGATTATAGTGAAAGTTTATCTCAGTATTGAGCTTTGATCGCATGAAGTCTTTTTGTATTAAAAATGTCATTTGATTACTAAATTCATCTTGTGCAATTTTTTCTCTATAATCTAAAATAGCTTCTTGCATAAATTGAGCGCTTAATAGATAACCGTTATAATTATAATCAATTCCGACTAACCATTTAGTAACATTTTTTTCGATTACCCCTTCTGGATAATCATTTAAATGAACTTTAGGAGTTTCTAGGTTGAAATAATTACCGGAGATATATGCACCTTCTCCCCTAAATACATAGGGACCTTTCATTGTACTAACACTACCCCCTACTGTTGTTAATCGATGATGCTGTGGGACAATAGTCATTTCTTGTAAATTTTTGTGTAAAGTAGGTTCATCATCCCAACTATAAGCTGCCATCAACTCATAATCAAATTTTTGGCCAATAGAAGAATATCTTATAAATAATTCACTATTTTCAAAGTTAGACTCAATTTCTTTTTCAGAATCATCTTTTTTAAAATTATTAGGTATCTTATTTAATAAAATATTTTTATTCATGGTTGCACTTTTAAATTCTGGTACCAATACTACTTCTAAGTTATTATTTTTAGGATATAAATTAAGTTTTAAAGCATTCACTCCCTTAAATTGATCGGAATATTCTACAACAGGATGTACTGTATAATCTCTTGGATTAACAATGTTAGTTATAACTATTCCATCACTTTTACCCCAAGTTAATTTTTGCTTTCCTGCTCTTAAATCAAAACGAGGAAAATAAAAATCTATATATGCTTCTTTGAATTTGAAATTTTCTGATTCGGTTTCTAAGTTATACTCAAAAATAGGATTTATATTAATCTCTCCATATATATCATTTTTATTAAATTTCTTCTCATAATTCACATCATAGATAAAAGAAATTTTGTGTTCTTTCCCATTTTCAATATCATAAACATAACGACTAGTGAGTGAATTTGATACATAAGCAGCATTACTAGGAATTGAAAATAAGACAATCGTGAAAACAAAAAGTAAACTGAATGTTATAATTTGTAATTTTTTATTTGAAATTTTCATATCTATCCTTCCTCTCTAGAAATCGTTATATTTAAATTCCCATTTTCATTTGTCTCTCAGTAAATTTATCTTCTGAAATGCCAGTATTATATTCAACATTATCTAACTTTAGTATAGTTTTATGATCTTTTTGTTTATTATACATTTCACTGTGTGTTATTGTTACAATACCATCAATTTTTTCATAATCTTTTACAGTTAATATTTTCAATAGTTTTCCATCATTATCATAAAACTCTTTTTTCAACCCTATCCATTTATCTTTGCTTACCCATGTTATTGTTTTAGAATACATATAATCTTCTTTAGGAATATTTTCAACTATATAACATTCCTCTCCATTGACTTTTTCATTACCAATTAATTTGTGACTATCTTCATCTACTTTTCTCTCTCCGAGATCATCATAAGTGAAATCTGATCCCATAAAATAATCACTTTTGTTCTCAGCGGAAATCCTTTTTATCTTTCTTAAAGCCGGTAGATAAATCCATTGACTGTCTTCTCTTTCATCTTCATATGACCAATTCATAAAAGATGTACCTCTAATATCCTGAGGAGAGGTAAAGAACATTATTTTTTTCTCAACTTTCCCAAAGTCTCGATTAAACTGCTTTAAATCTCTTTCCCGCTTATCATCAAATTTATTTACCAATCTCATGTTGAGTTCTGCTTTACGGTCCTCTCCAGTATTTCTATTATATACTTTTTCCATTATTTCTCTTCCATTTAAGTCATTCGCTAAAGTATTGAAAGTTAAACCAGATAATAATATTATTAAAGTCATAAACCCAATTAATAAATAATTTTTTCTCATTTTAACTACCCCCAAGTATTAATCATATATTTTTTTAGTTTTTAAAAATAAAATCCGGTTTATATTTGTCAAGTAAAGCAACAACAAGAGTAAGTGTGAGAACAAAACTACTAAATAATGATAATGATACAAGATACCCTAATTCTCTATTTGGTGGAAAACTTGAGAAAATTAATACCATAAAACCCGTAATAACAACTATCGCATTAAATACTATTGCCTTACCGGCATGTTTCATTGTTTTTCTTGCAACTATTTTAGGCGAAAGTCCTTTATTACCATTATGCTTGTACTTTGATAGAAGGTGGATTGAATAATCTATCCCCATTCCCACAGCTATACTAGAAATCAATGCCGTAGTAGTATTTAAAGCTATATTTAGATATCCCATTATTCCAAAGTTGATTACAGCTGTTATTATAATTGGTAAACTTCCAAATAGACCAGCTAGCGTACTTTTAAATAAAAAGCCTAATAATACTATCACAATTAATACTGATAATAATAGACTTTTTATTTGACCTTCAAGTATGAGATTAGCAAAAACTCTATTGGTATAAGCTGAACCTGCAAAATCAATTTCTAACTCTGATAAGGAAGAGTCTTGTTGATAATTTTCTATTTTATCAATAACACTTGTAATTAAACGCGCATCATCATCTTTTAAATTTATCTGTAAATTTGCTCTTCTATAATCATAATCAATTACTCTATTAAGATCTTCAGGATCACCTGACATAGAATAAAGTAATAGATATTGGGCAGTTAATTCTCTGGTTTCAGGTACTCTATTATATTTTTCCTGGTTCTCATTCATAACCTTATTTATTCTTCTAAGAAAGTCTGTAATTGCAAAACTAGCCCCTACATCTTCCATTTCTTCTAACTCTTTCTGGAGTTGCCAAATATCTTTTAAATATTCAGGATCTTTAAGCGCATCATTTTTTTCAGATTTAATAATTACATTTAAATTTGTAGTACCGCCAAAATGTTCATTTATGAATCTATTTGCAATTATTATATCTTCATCTTCTCGGAATTTACTTAAAAAACTTGAATTAATCCAAATATTTTGAGCACCAATTACTCCCAATACAAAAATGATTAATGAAATTAAAATTATTTTCTTTTTATGAAGTAATACCCAATCGGTAAATTTAAAAAAATTATTATTTTCACTTTTTGTATTATTCTTTTTCTTTCCCTTTTTAAATTTTGGTAAACTGAATATTTTCAATCCAGCAGGTATAAAAATTAATGAAAAAACCATGGCAGATATTACGCCAAACGCCGTAAATAAACCAAAATACTTAACAGGATAAACTTCAGAAGTTAATAAAGATACAAAACCAACTGCAGTAGTCACAGACGTCATGACTACTGGTTTCCACATATTTTTGATCATATCAGTTATAGCTTCATTAGTCCCAATCTCGGGATTTTCAAACATTGTATCCTTTAAATGGCTTAGAAGATGAATACCATCTGCAACACCTAAAGCTATTAACATGACTGGAATCATAGTTGATACAGCGTAAATAGGTATACCAACTGCAGACATCAAGCCAAAAGCCCAGATAGTACTAAATAATACCACACCTAGAGTAAGAACAGTACTTTTTATACTTCTAAAAGTAAGTAATAATACTATTGAAATAATTAAAATCACCAAAGGAATCATTATTTTCATATCTTCTGGCATTAAATTAGCCAATGTTCCTTCTATGACTGGCTGTCCAGCTACATAAATTTCATTAGATCCTTCGATATTACTGAGCATATCTTGAATTACTTGATATAATTCTATTCGATCCACTCCACCATCAATTAATTCAGCCTGAACCAAAGCCACTTTATTATTTTCTGATACTAATCTTCCTGATATCATGTTATTGTCATTAACTTTTTGTTTTAACTCTTTAAATTGTTCAGAGGTTTCAGGAATTTTAGATAAAAACGGATTTATTTCAAGTCCAAAATCAGAGGCAGTAATATTATCAGCAGTTGCTAAACTCTTAACACTATCATTATCAATCTCATCAAGTTGAGCCAATTTATTGCTAACTTCTACAATTTGTTGAAGTGTTTCTTTATTGTATATTCCTCTCTGATCTTCAATAGCAACTACTACTGAATCAGCAATACCAAAAAGTTCTTCATAATGATCACTTTTTTTAAATGCTGGATGACCCTCAGGCATATACTTATCTAAATTAGTTTCTATCCTTGCTTTATTATATATTTCATAGGCAAAAAACGAGGTAATTGCAAGTAAAATTAATAAAGTGATTACAGGTTTTTTAAGAACAAAGTCATTAATTTTTTTCATATTTATTCTCCTCATTAATTAGCACTTATACTATTGAATGAACAATCATTCATTCAATAGTAAATTTTTTTATATACCATTTTTGAAAAAAGTCAAAACTTCTTCCTCAGCATTATCTAATAAATCTAAATTATTCGTTCTCAATGCTTTTTCTACTACTCCTTGTAATGCTCCAAATATTAAACCGGCAATAATAGTAGAATTTTGTTCTCTTATTTCCTCTTTTTCTATTGCCTCATCTAGCATTGATTCTAATAATAATGGGATTTCATTTAAATAACTTAATATTGATGAAAAATCACTAGTTTTAGGAAACTCTTTTTCCCTAACTAAAATCTGAGCTGTATCTAAATTATTTTTGATCTCTTGAAAATGTTTTTCTATAAACAAAGATAACTTATCATGAATAGATATTTCTTTATCATCCAACTCTTTTAAATAATTAATTCTTTTTTCAAATTCAACTTCAAAGATATATTCTAATATTTCATCTTTGGAATGAAAATAGTTATAAATTGTACCCACTGCTACTCCCGCTTCATCCGCTATTTTGGATGTTTTTGTATTGTAAAATCCATCTCTTGCAATAATTTTAACTGCAGCTTGCCGGATTAATTCTTTTTTTTCAATTGTCATAATAAAAACCCTTTCTGAATGATGATTCAATATTCATATTAACATTATTTTTTCGTATTGTCAAATTATATACTAACCCTTAGAGATAGCTCCAAGGATTAGTATTTATATTTGATATTGAAATTTCGAATTCTAACTTGTTTTCTTCTTTGACTTTTTTAAAATATTTTTCTACTAATTCTTTAAAAATTATTTCAGTTTCAAAATGACCAGCATCCACTAAATTTAAATCTAGTGCTTCAGCTAATTGAGCCTCATGATATTTTACATCTCCTGTAATATAAAGATCAGCACCTTTGGCATTCGCTAAACTAATAAAATCGGCTCCAGCACCACTACAGATCGCGACTTTTTTTATCTTATCTTCCATATTACCGCGTATTTTGAGTTTTTCTATATTTAACTTATTTTTTATTATTTCACTATATTCTTTTAAAGAAAGTGAATTTTGTAGCTCACCAATTCGTCCGATACCTTTAAATTCAGATTGATAAGGAAGTTTATATATATCATAGGCTACTTCTTCATACGGATGAGCCTTCAACATTCCTCTAATAACATTATCTACTTTATTTTCTGGTATTACTGTTTCAATTTTAATTTCATCAACTTTTTCTATTTCCCCTTTTTTACCTATATGAGGATTAGTGTCTTCCCCTGGTAGGAAGGTCCCTTCTCCTTTAATTGTAAATGAGGTTTTACTATAATTACCAATTTTACCTGCCCCTTTATTAAATAAAACCTCTCTTATCTCTTCAGCATTTTCATAAGGAGTATGTACTGCTAATTTATATAATTCTATCTCATTTTCTTTAGACAGTATTTTAGTATTTAATATATTGAGTTTATCAGCCAGAAGATCATTCAAACCACCTTCAGCAATATCCATATTAGTGTGAGTTGAATATATTGCAATATCATTTTTAATTGCTTTAATTATTGTTCGTCCTTTAGAAGTTTGCGAATGAATATTATCAATACCATTAAAAATTAAAGGATGATGAGTAATTATTAAATCAGCATTCTTTTCCAAAGCTTCTTCAACTATCTGTACATTAATATCTAATGCCACAAGTATTTTTTTAATTTCATTATTGTAATCACCAACTTGAAGACCCACATTATCCCATTCCAAAGCTTCCCTGTGAGATGCTAACTTAGACATAATTGAAACAATTTGTTGTAAATTAATCATTTTTTTCACCTCAATATGATATTTTTTTAATACATATTAAAAAAACCTTGTCCAATTTAATGAACAAGGTTTAATTTCTTTGGTGGGCCTACTAGGATTCGAACCTAGGACTAACCGGTTATGAGCCGGTTGCTCTGACCAGCTGAGCTATAGGCCCTTTTATATTAAGCTTTCATGTTTATCTCTTAACACAAAAGTAATTATATGATAGAAATCATTGAAGGTCAAAGACATTTAAGTCTATTTAGTACAAATTTGAATAAATTATCTTATAAATGCTGTATTATAGTCACTTTTACTCTCAAATACTAATTAACTCAAATAGTCTTTTAATTTCTTGCTTCTGCTAGGATGTCTCAGTTTTCTTAAGGCCTTAGCTTCTATCTGTCTAATTCTTTCCCTTGTCACACCAAACTCTTTACCTACTTCTTCTAATGTTCTAGGTCTACCGTCTTCAATACCAAATCTCAATTCAAGTACTCTTTTTTCTCTATCAGTTAAAGTATCCAAAACATTATCTAATTGGTCCCTTAATAACATATAAGAAGCTGCAGATGCTGGAGCTGGAGCATCCTCATCTTCGATGAAATCACCGAGATGACTATCCTCTTCTTCTCCAATTGGTGTTTCTAGAGAAACAGGCTCTTGTGCTATTTTTTTAATTTCTCTAACTTTATCAGCACTCATGTCCATTTCTTCTCCAATTTCTTCTGGAGTAGGTTCTCTTCCTTTTTCTTGTAATAATTGTCTTGAAACACGAATTAACTTATTAATTGTTTCTACCATATGCACAGGTATTCTTATTGTTCTAGCCTGATCAGCAATAGAACGTGTAATAGCCTGTCTAATCCACCATGTAGCATACGTACTAAATTTATAACCTTTAGTATAATCAAACTTTTCTACTGCCTTCATAAGGCCCATATTTCCTTCTTGAATAAGGTCTAGGAATAGCATACCTCTTCCTACATACTTTTTGGCAATACTAACCACCAATCTGAGGTTAGCTTCTACTAATTGCCTTTTTGCTTCCATATCACCTTGTTCCATTCTTTTAGCAAGTTCCACCTCTTCTTCAGCAGTTAATAAATCAACTTTACCTATTTCTTTTAAATACATGCGAACAGGATCATCTATTCCAACACCCTGGGGAATGCTTAAATCAAGTTCATCATCGTCTTCATCATCGTCCTCATCGTCTTCTGTATCCTCTTCTATTATATCTATATCCATCTCTGTAAATATTTCATATATTTTTTCAATATCATCCTCATCTAATTCTACATCTTCCAGGGAACTCATTATTTCTTCATAAGTTAATTCGCCTTCTTCTTTACCTTTTTCTATTAGTTCTTTTACTTGTTCGATATTTTCTGGTTTAATATCATTATTAGACATGTATATTACCTCCTTTCCTAAATCTTTAATATCTCAAAATAATCTCGTAAGAGATTATTGATTTCAGTCTTACTTTCTTTTGCTTTTTTTAATTTATTATAAACCATTTTTTTAGCTCGCTTTTTATAATCATTCTGAACCATTTCAATCAATGCTTCAAACTTATCGTCACTAACCTTTTGTCTTTCCTTAACAGTCAATATCATAAAATATTCAAGTAAATTTTCATCTTCAATTTCTTCTTCAATATTCATCTTTTTAATATTAAATCCTTTTTCAACTATCAAACTAAAAGCTTTTTTATATATACCCTCTAAATACTTCGGGCTAATCTCATTTTTAATTATTTCAATTCTCTCAGGGTTATCTATCAAAGTTTTTAATAATAGGTCTTGATAATTTAAATTATCAATATCTTTTTTTGAGCCCTTTTCTTTTATTCTATTCTCATTGTCATTTTCCTGCTTATTTTTTTGATTAAAAGATTCCAAGGCCTCTTTCATGGCATTTTTATCTATATTTAAAATTTCAGCTGTTTTTTCTAAATAAACATCTTGTTCAATAGGATCATCTATCTGAGAAATAATATTTAAAACTTTTTTAGACCGATGAATTCTTTGATTTATATTATAACTTTCGTTTTCATTAACTACACTTCTAATCTTAAATTCTATTAAATTATAAGAATTATTCATTAACTTTTCAAACTCTTTTGTCCCTTTTTGCTTTATAAAATCATCAGGGTCTTCCCCTTTAGGCAATTCAATAATCCTTACATTCAAGTCGGCTTTTTTTAAAATCTCTAAACCTTTTAATGTAGCTTTTTCACCAGCAAAATCAGGATCAAACGCAATATAAACATTGTCGATATATCTTTTTAGTATTTTTGCTTGCTCTAAGGTCAAAGCAGTACCTAAAGAAGCAACTGCATTATTCAAACCATATTTATGAGCAGTTATTACATCAGTATAACCTTCCATAATTATGGCACTATTGGTCTCTCTAAAACCTTTTTTAGCCCAATTTAAACCATACAAATTTTTACTTTTATGAAAGATAATTGTTTCTGGTGAATTATAGTATTTAGGAGAATTATTGTCTTCATCATTTAATCTTCTTCCCCCAAAGGCAATAACTTCACCTTGAGAATTAAAAATGGGAAACATTATCCTATCACGAAATTTATCATAATAATTGTCATTTTTATTCCCTATCAGACCAGATTCACTTAATATTTTATTATCATAATCTCGCTTTTTTAAAAAATAGTATAAACTGTGCCAACTATCCGGAGCATAACCCAAATGATATCTTTCGATATCTTTTTCAGTATATCCACGTTTTATCAAATATTTGTAAGCATCATTTCCAACCTGCTTATTTAATAATAAATAATTATAAAACTTAGCTGCTAATTGATGTATTTCAAAAACTTTTTCACGTTTTCTATTATATTCTTTTGAATACCCCTTTGAATTAGGCATTTCCATATTATTCTTTTTTGCTAAAAGTCGCAAACTTTCATAAAAAGTAATATTTTCAATTTCCATTATAAAATTAAAAATATCCCCACCTTTTCCACAACCAAAACAATAAAAAAATTGATTATCGGGATTAACAGTAAAGGATGGAGTATTTTCTTGATGAAATGGGCAAAGCCCCTGATAATTTTTTCCAGTTCTTTTTAAATTGACGTATTCAGAAACCACCTCTACTATATCGGTTTGTTCTTTTACTTTGTCACTAAAATTTTCATTATTTTGTCTCATAAACATCATTCCTGCTATTTATATTATTCTTTAAAGTTAAAAAAAATCCTTCAATATTTAATTAGCATATTGTATTGGCACATAGTGATTTATTCAGGAGTTAATGGTAAATTCCTGCATAAAATTTAATTTATTTTACAAACCAAGGTTCCGGAATATATATATCTTTACCTATTTTAATAGCGTAACGATCTGACATTCCGGCAATATAGTCGATAATAATCTGTTCAATATTATCATTTGTTTCTTTCAGAAATTCTTTAGGTAATCTCTCAGGTTTTTCTTTGTAAAAATCATAAAGCAATTTTATTAATCTTTTCGCTTTATCTTCTTCTTTTTTTGCAGATGATCCAAAATATATATTTTCAAAAAGGAATTTTCTTAATTTTTGAGTTGCTTTATAAACCTTTTCCCCTCTTTTTATTTCATTTTTGTTTTCGCTTTCAATAATCATATCTCTTACCATTGTATCTATTCTTTGAGAATGAGTTTCCCCTAATACTTTAATTGCTTTCTGTGGTAAATCTTTTAACTCAATTAGACCGGCTCTTAAAGCATCATCTATATCATGATTAATATAAGCAATACGATCTGCAATTCTAACAATACATCCTTCAAGAGTCTCAGGTTTATTTTCTCCAGTATGATTAGAAATCCCATCTCTAACTTCTTTTGTTAAATTTAAACCTGGCATATCTTCTTTCCTTTTTTCCAATACATTTACTACTCTTAAACTTTGCTTGTTGTGTGAAAACTCACCTTCACACACTTGGTTAATTGCCTCTTCCCCAGCATGACCAAAGGGAGTATGCCCCAAATCATGTCCTAAAGATATTGCTTCTGTTAAATCTTCATTTAATCTTAAACTTCTAGCGATTGTTCTTGCAATTTGAGAGACTTCTAAAGTATGAGTTAATCTAGTTCTATAATGGTCACCTTCAGGAGCTATAAATACTTGAGTTTTATGTTTTAGTCTCCTAAAAGCTTTTGAATGAATGATTCTATCTCTATCTCTTTGAAAACAGGTTCTAAAATCATCTGGTTCTTCTTTATATTGTCTCCCTGCACTATTAATACTAAGTTGAGCAAATTTTGAGAGTTCTCGTTTTTCTTTTTCTTCAAGATATTTTCTCATAAACTTTTCCCCTTTTTTATAATTAAAAGAAAGAAGAATCCATACCTCAAAGTATGGATCCTCCTTTCAATAAAAGTATTCTTAATTATTAAATACTATCTTGTCATTCTTTATCTTCTAATTGAGCTTGAGCAGCAGACAATCTAGCGATTGGGACTCTAAATGGAGAACAAGATACATAATCTAATCCAGCTCTATGACAGAATTTCACAGAACTTGGTTCTCCGCCGTGTTCTCCACAAATACCAACTTTTAAGTCATTTCTTGTAGAGCGACCTTTTTCTACTCCAATTTTCATTAACTCTCCGACTCCTGGTTGGTCTAAGACTTGAAACGGATTATCCTCAAAAATATTATCCTCTATATATTGTGCTAAGAATTTCCCTTCTGCATCATCACGACTAAAGCCGTAAGTAGTTTGAGTTAGGTCATTAGTCCCAAAGGAAAAGAATTCTGCTTCTTTAGCTATTTTATCGGCTGTAACACAAGCTCTTGGAAGTTCAATCATTGTACCAATTGAGTAATCTAATTCAACTCCTAATTCTTCTAATACTTCTTCAGCAGCTTTTTTTGCCACCTCTTTGGTTATTTCTAATTCACTAATATCAGAAACTAGCGGAATCATCACTTCCGGAGTTACTTCCTTGCCTTCAAGTACTAATTCTCCTGCCGCTTCAAAAATTGCTCTCACTTGCATTGCATATATCTCAGGATAGCTGACACCTAATCTACAACCACGGTGTCCTAGCATTGGATTGACTTCTTCAAGTCTTTCCATAGCTTTAAGCATATTCTGTTTTTCTTTTAATTTTTCTTCATCATTACCTTTAATTTTTAATTCTGTTACTTCTACAAGTAATTCATCATGATCAGGTAAAAATTCATGTAGTGGTGGATCTAATAGTCTTATAGTAACTGGTCTTGCACCCATAGCTTCAAAAATACCTTTGAAGTCTTCTTTCTGCATGGGCTGTAATTTATCTAAAGCTTCTTTTCTTGTTTCTTTATCTGCTGCAAGTATCATATCTTGTACGATGGGTAAACGATCTTCTGCAAAGAACATATGCTCTGTTCTTGTCAAGCCAATACCTTCTGCACCATATTCAATTGCTTTAGCAGCATCTTCTGGAGTATCAGCGTTAGTTCTAACTCCAAGTGTTCTAAATTGATCTGCCCATTCCATAATCTGTTCAAAGTTTTCATCCATTTCTGGGTCAATTGTAGGAGCAACTCCATATGATACTTCACCATTTCCACCATCAATTGTAATATATTCATCTTTTTTAATAGTACGTCCATCTACAAAAAATTGTTCTTTTTCATAATCTACATCAATATCTTCACAACCTGCAACAGCTGGTTTACCCATACCACGAGCTACTACTGCAGCATGACTTGTCATTCCACCGCGAGAAGTTAATACACCCTGAGCAGCTGCCATACCATGGATATCTTCAGGGGAAGTTTCAGTTCTTACTAGAATGACTTCTTCACCTGCATCACCGCGTTCTGCAGCTTCATCAGAATCAAATACTACTTTACCTGAAGCCGCTCCTGGGGATGCATCTAATCCAACAGCTAAAATATCAACATCTGCATCTGGATCTATTCTCTTATGGAGTAACTGGTCTAATTTCTTAGGTTCAATTCTTTGTACTGCAGTTTCTTTATCGATTAGTCCTTCATCTACCATATCTACTGCAATTTTGACTGCAGCACTTGCAGTTCTTTTACCAGTTCTTGTTTGAAGCATAAATAATTCGCCTTGTTGTATGGTAAATTCAACATCTTGAACATCTTTATAATGTTGCTCTAATTTTTCAAAAATTTCAACTAATTGGTCATAGGCTTTAGGCATATCATTTTTTAATTCGGAAATATCTTTTGGAGTACGAACACCTGAAACAACATCTTCACCCTGAGCGTTCTTTAAATATTCACCATAATATTTCTTTTCACCAGTAGAAGGATTACGGGTAAATGCTACCCCAGTACCACAATTTTCTCCCATATTACCATAAACCATAGTTTGTACATTAACAGCAGTTCCCCAATGATGTGGTATATCATTTAGATTTCTATAACTAATAGCTCTTTCATTATTCCATGAACCAAATACAGCTGTAATAGCTTTCCATAGTTGTTCTTTGGGATCTTCTGGGAATTCAACACCTGTCTCTTTTTTAATATATGCTTTAAATTCTTCAACAAGTTCTTTTAAAGCTTCAACTCCTAAATCAGTATCCACTTCAGCGTTGTATTCTTCTTTCTTTTCTTCAATTATTTCTTCAAAATCACTTCCATCCATACCTAGAACAACATTACCATACATTTGAACAAATCTACGATATGAATCATAAGCAAATCTTTCATTACCTGTTTGTTTTGCTAAACCCTTGACAGTTACATCATTTAATCCTAGATTTAATACAGTATCCATCATACCAGGCATTGATTCTCTTGCTCCAGATCTAACTGAAACTAATAAAGGATCATCAGGATCTCCAAAATCTTTACCCATTAGGTTTTCTAATCTATCTAAATTTTCTTCTACTTCTTCTTCTAAGCCTTCTGGATAATTTTCATCATTTTCGTAATATAAAGTACATACTTCAGTAGTTATAGTAAATCCTGGTGGGACATTGATTCCCAAATTAGTCATCTCTGCTAAATTGGCACCTTTACCACCTAGTAAGTTTTTTAATCCGGTTCTACCATCAGCTTCTCCACCACCGAAAAAATATACATATTTTTGTTCTTCTGACATTAAATTTATACCTCCTCTAGTTTGTTTGAAATATTAGGCTACTATATTAGTATATAATAACAATTAAATATATTTAAATTTTAACTAATATATCTATTTGTTATTAACCACCTCCTGAAAATTAATACTGCAGTAATAGGTTATATTTTTGTTATAAATTACAATTAACTTTACATGCAATTATAAATATTCAATACAAAACTTAAAATACCTGCTTGAAATATTGATTTTATTGTTTATAACTAAAGTCACCAAGACTTTTCATTAAAATTTGGATTTTCTTGAGTAACGCAAGTCTATTTTCTTTAACAGTTTGTTCTTCAACCATTACCCTTACTTCTTCAAAGAAATCATGAATAGGATCTATTATTTTTATAAGACTATGATATGCATTTTTAAGATTATTTTCATTTATATATTTATTGACTTCATTTTTTATCTCTTTATACTCATTGTATAATACTTTTTCTTCTTCTTTTTTAAACAACTCAGGATTAACTTCTATTTCTGGTTTTTCTTTAATAATACTGTCAACTCTATTGAAAGCAGTTAAAAAGTTTTCAAATGAATTTTTATTTTTAACTTCATCTAGCAGTGTTACAGCTTTTTTAACAAGAGGAATTGAAAGTGGTAATCCATATAATACAGTTCGAATTATATCGATATCATAACCTCTTTCTTTTAAAATGTATTCCACTCTATCTAACATAAATTCATGTATTTCAGAAATTAATTTTTCAGAATTTAATTTTAATTCCTGCTCAGAATTCTCAAAAACTTCCAAGCTATCTTTAAAAAGATTATCAATCTTTACTTCATAACTTAAATCTTCTATGAGTCTAACGATACCTGTGGCAGCTCTTCTCAACCCGTATGGATCTTGTGAACCTGTTGGAATTAAATTGATACCAAAAAATCCTGTTAAGGTGTCAATTTTATCACTCAAACTAACTATTTTACCAAGTTTCGTTCCAGGCAATTTGCTTTGAGCTGAATCCGGTAAATAATGGTCCCTGATAGCCAATGAAATATCTTCATTCAAACCGTGATTTCTAGTATAAATACTGCCCATAACTCCTTGTAATTCTGGAAATTCTCTAACCATTTGTGAAACTAAATCTATTTTAGCATATTTAGAAGCTGATTTAATGTTTTCAGTTTGTTTTTTACTCATATCCAATTTTTTAGCTATTTTTTCACTCAATTTAATATTTCTTTTTGTCTTATCATACATACTGCCTAGTTCTTCTCTTAAGATTAAACCTTTTAAATCTTCTAAGAAATTATCTAAATCCTTTTTTATATCTCTTTGATAGTAAAATTCTGCATCATCTAGTCTAGCCTTTAAAACTTTTTCATTTCCTTCTCTTACATTATCAATATAATCTTTTCCACCTTCTTTTACAACAATGAACTTATTACTCAAATTATCATTCTGGTCCCAAAGTGGAAAATATCTTTGGTGTTCTTTTAATGGAGTTACAATAACCGGCTCCGGTAAGGTTAAGTATTTTTCTTCAAAACTAGCGAGAAAAGGACTGGGATTCTCAACTAAATGAATAACTTCTTCCATTAATTGATTATCTAATTTAAATTTTAATTTTTTTTCTAATATTATTGTCCCGATTTCTTCAAGAATGATTTCTCTTCTTTTTTGAGGATCTACTATTACATTAGCTTTCTTTAAAGTCCTTTCATATTCATTAACAGAACTTATTGTAAATTCTTTATTGGACATAAACCTATGGCCCCAAGTTTTATTATCTGATTTTAAATGTTCTAACTGAAATTCAATGGTTTTATCATTAAATAGAGCTAATAACCAATGGATTGGGCGTATAAATTTTAAATTATGGTCACCCCATCTCATGGTTATTGGTAAATTTACTTCTTTAATTAATCTTTTATAAATATTTTTAAGTAATTCTTCAGTCTTTTTTCTATCCTGCTCGATAACAGCATATAAGTAAATGCCACGGTCTGTCTCTCTTTCTTCTAAATCATCTACTTCAATATTATGATTACCTGCAAAACCTGTAGCTGCTTTAGTCGGATTTCCTTCATCATCAAAAGCAATATTTTTGGGAGGCCCTTTAATTTCTTTTACCTCCTGTTTCTGATATTCAGATATATCTTGTACTTCCACCGCAATTCTTCTTGGAGCACCATACACTTTAATTTTATCATAATCAATTCTATTTTCGTCTAATAATTCCTGCATTTTATTTTTTAAGTTACTATATATATCTTTTACTAATTTGGCTGGAATTTCTTCAGTTCCTATCTCCAAAAGACTTTGATTACTCATTGTTTTCACTTCCTTCCAACAAGGGAAAATCTAATGACTCTCGCTTCTCCACATATGCTTTGGCACATTTTCTTGCTAAATCTCTTACCCGTGCTATATAACCAGTTCTCTCAGATACACTTATTGCTCCACGGGCATCTAATAGATTAAAAACATGGGAACATTTCAATGTATAATCATAAGCTGGGTAAACTAAATCCTTCTCTGCCAAATTGATTGCTTCATCTTCATATATTTTAAATAGATTGTTTAAATTTTCTATACTTGACTCTTCAAAATTATAAACAGAATTTTCTTTTTCAATCTGAAGATTAACATTTCTATAATTAATTCCATTTACCCATTCAATATCAAATATATTATCAACATCCTGTAAATACATAGCTATTCTTTCTAATCCATATGTTATTTCTACAGTTACAGGATTGCAATCTAAGCCACCTACTTGTTGAAAATAAGTAAATTGAGTTATCTCCATACCATCTAACCACACTTCCCAGCCAAGTCCCCAGGCACCTAACGTGGGAGCTTCCCAGTTGTCTTCCACAAATCTAATATCATGTTTTTGAGGATTAATACCTAATGCTTTTAAACTATCCAGATACATTGCTTGTATATTATCAGGAGAAGGTTTAATGATTACTTGATACTGCAAATATCTCTGCAATCGAAAAGGATTTTCTCCATATCTACCATCTGCAGGTCTTCTACAAGGTTGTACATAACCAGTTCTCCATGGTTCTGGACCTAAAGATCTTAAAAATGTTGAAGGACTCATTGTTCCTGCTCCAACTTCTGTATCATACGGTTGTTCAATTATACAGTTATGATCACTCCAAAATTTGTGTAAATTTTGTATCATATTTTGAAAATTCATCATAAATCATTCCTTCCGATAATAACTCGTTTTTTATAATACAAATACCTCATCTCAAACAGAGACGAGGTAGATATTTCTACCTTTTTAGTTTTCATCTAATCCTTTTATAATTTGTAAGAAGTCCTCAGATTTCAATTTGAAATCTAAATGATATAAAATAAATTTATCAATTAATTTATCTATACTATTTAATAAATCTTCTGCAACATTCAATCCATCTAAGGAATCTATACCAGCTCTATAAACTCTTTTTATTAAATCAACTTGTTTTTGCTTTAAAATATCAAAGTCACTATTTCTTGCCCTTACACAGTTGGAACAAATGAGCCCACCTTCTTGTACATTAAAATGTTGTTTTTTTAAAGTCTTATGTTTTTTACCACATTCATAACAAAAATTTATTCTAGGTTGAACTCCTATATATTTTAAAAATAATAATTTAAAAACAATATTAATCTTATTTAACTCTTTTTTTGATCCTCTTGCCATTTTATAAAAAGTTGTTAATAAAAGTTTGAATAAGGGCTGATTTGGGTGATATTCCATACCAGCTTTCTCAACCATTTCTGAAAAATAAGAAGCATAAGCCATCTTGTCCAGATTATTTCTTAATTCTTCAAAACGATGAATGCTATCAACATTATTTATTCGATCCAAAGAATTGTTTTTATAAACTTTTATATAATTATAGCAATAAGGTAAAACCACAGCTGATATTTTGTTGTTTTTTGAATTTCTTGCTTTTTTAACAACTGCTCTTATTTTACCTTCATCTAATGTATAGAAAGTTATTATTTTATCAGCTTCACCCAAATCAAATTGTTTTAATACTATGGCTTCTGTTTCAATCAAAGACATCAAATTTCCTTCTTTCTAATCCTTTGTATCAGTAACTATAGCAACTCCTGAACTAGCACCTAACCTGTTAGCACCAGCATCTAACATTGATAGTGCATCATCAAAATCTTTAATACCGCCTGAAGCTTTTACTCCAATATCTCTACCGACTGTTTTGCGCATAATACTAACGTCTTCTTCAACAGCACCTTCGGGTCCAAAACCAGTAGATGTTTTTACAAAATCTCCTCCTGCATCTTTCACTATCTCACAAGCTTTTACTATTTCATCTTCATTTAAATAACAAGTTTCTATAATTACTTTAACAATAACATCTGAAGTAACTCCAGATGCTTTTGTAGCATCTTTAACAGCTTTAATATCAGATCTAACTAAATCATAAGCACCAGATTTAAAGGCTCCAATATTCATAACCATATCTACCTCTTGGGCACCATTTTTAATAGCATTTTTAGTTTCAAATGCCTTTGTTTCAGAGGTATTTGCTCCTAATGGAAATCCTATAACAGTAGCTACTTTTACAGAGGATTCTTGTAGCATTTTAGTTGCTAAAGGCACATAAATAGGATGAATACATACCGAAGCAAATTGATATTCTAAAGCCTCCTCACATAATTCTTTGATATCATCAACAGTTGCAGTAGCATTTAAATTTGTATGGTCAATCATTTTAGCCATATCTCTCGGTTTAATCGCCACTATTAATCACTCCTTTTCCCTTTTAAATAATTATTATTTGAATTCTTAAAAACTTTTTCTAAAAGTAATAATCTATAAAAAAACTTTAAATTTATATTTTTAAATTTTAACTTTTATAACCCATTCTTTTTAATAAATTTTCATCTTCACGCCAATCTTTTTCAACTTTAACCCAAAGATCTAGATATACCTTTTGTTGAAGTAGTTTTTCAATATCTTTTCTAGCTCTTGTACCTATTTTTTTAAGCATTTTACCATTTTTACCTATAATTATACCTTTATGCGATCTTTTTTCTACATAAATATTAGCTCTAATATACATAATATCATCATTACGCTCTTCCATCTCTTCTATCAAAACCGCAATACCAAATGGAACTTCTTCTCTCAGCAAATAGAAAGTTTTTTCTCTAATCATTTCAGCTACAATAAACTGTTCAATTTGGTCAGTAATCATATCATCTGGGAAATATTGAGGACCTTCAGGTAATTTTTCAAAGACTCGATCTAATAAACTATCTATATTTCTACCTGTTTTAGATGATATTGGTATAATATCTTCCTTTATTCTTTTTTGGTATTGTTTTAATACATTAGGCAGCTCTTTTTTCTTTATCTTATCAATTTTATTTAATACTACCAAAAAAGGAGTCGAAGAGTTTTTTATTTGATTATATATTACTTGATCTTGTTTTTTAAAACTACTCGTTGCATCAAACATTAATATTATAATATCTATACCTTCTATACTTTTATATGCTTCATTTACCATATAACGATCTAAGTCATTTTTGGTTTTGTAAATACCTGGGGTATCTACAAAAATAATTTGTCCTTCATCTGTAGTGTATATAGTTTTAATACTATTCCTTGTAGTCTGAGGTCTGGGAGATGTGATGGATATTTTCTCTCCTATTAAATAATTAACTAGTGTTGATTTACCAACATTAGGTCTACCAATTATTGTTGCAAAACCTGATTTAAAACTCATTATTCCATATCATCCTTATTAAATGAACCGGGTAATAGTTCCTTGTTTTTCTTTATTAATTCCTGTTTATCATATGTTGTCATTATTATATCAATATCTTTACTAAATTCATTTATTACTTGTCTACAAGCTCCACAAGGTGTAACTGGTTTTTTAGATTCAGTTAATAAAAGCATAGCTTCAAATTCAGTATATCCTTCTGAAACAGCTTTAAATACTGCAGTTCTTTCAGCACACATTGTAGAACCAAAGGCAGCATTTTCTATATTTACACCAGTAAATATTTTACCATCTTTTGTTAATAATGCTGCTGCCAAAGGAAAATCAGAATACGGTACATAGGCATTTTCAATGGTATTTTTTGCAGATTCGAACAACTTTTCTTTAATCTCGCTGTTAACCATTATTAATCACTTTCCTCATAAGTAATTTTTGTATTAGTTGGAACAATTTGTATCCAGGTATTTCCTGGGTTCACAGTAATTTCTTCATCATTCTCATTATAAAATTTTGTTAAATTTTGTCCTTCTTTTTCCCAATACCCTTCACTTACTACACCATTTCTAAAATATAGAGCTTTATTACTACCTTCTAATTCCATTGTTAATCTTCCTGCCTCATCTTTTACAGAAGTTTTTACAAATTGAACGATTATATTTTTTACAGTAATTTGGGTATTGTCTTCACAAAAATGTGGATTATCAAGATTACCTAAATATCTATAATACGTGTTTTCTTCTGGGGAGTATCTGTATATTACATTATAACTACCCCAATAATTTATATTAATTTTTTCAGCTTTGGATTTGGCATTTGATATTATCATTATCTCTTCAAAATTAAATCTATTATCGTATTCTACACCTAACATATTATCTAGATAATCATTGATTCTATACTCACCAGTATAAAGATTGTGGGGAGTTGGTTTTTGTTGACTTCTCCAATAGTATTTACCATTATATATCTGATCAAGATTCGGATAATCTATATTTTCAAGGATTTCAAAACCTTCAGGACTTGCACCAGCATGTAACAATAATGCATTATACTCTTGAGCAATTTCTATCATATAAGGTCTTACACTTCGTATAGGTCCAATTTTATCAGGTATTTCTGCCCTATAAAGTGCTAAAAATCTAGTTATACCACCTTCAACTAAGAATTCATAAACAATAGGAGCTTTACATATTCCCGATTGAGGTCTTGCCTTAGGGGTGTTTTCAATACTTACCATTGTTGCTCGATGAAGAGTCTTATCCTTTATAGGAAGATAATCAAATTTAGATAAAACAACATCTTCTGAAGAACTTTCAGAAATAACTTCATCCGAAGTTTCTTCATCACTTGCATCTTTTTCTTCTGTATCTTTACTAATATCTTCTTGTCCTTCTTGACTTTCATCTTCTTGCTTATTTACATCTGTTTGGGAAGATTCTTCAACAGATGGCTCAGTCCCAGAAGGTTCCTCTCCTAATTCACTTCTTAGCATAAAAGCTGAAACTGCAACAATAACTAATAATATTACAAGTCCATATAAAATACCTTTCCTCATTTTCACACCTCTACAGTTCGATAGATATATTTGTTGATATAAACCTGATTTACTTTAATGAACAAGTTGAAATTATATATATTATTATATTTTTTTCATAGGTTCATTAGTAAATATTCGCAATTTCTGGATCCGATGTTCCTCTATTTTCTCAATCTCTATTATAATACCTTCAAGTTCTATTTTTTCCCCTTCATCAGGTAGATAACCAAGTTTATGTAAAACAAAACCACTTATCGTCTCATAACTTTCTTCATCTAATAACTCAAAGGGTAAAATATCATTTAAGTCATCTAAATCAACTCTAGCATCAACAAGAATCTCTTTATTATTGATTAAATTAATTTGTTTATCTTCTAAGTCATATTCATCTTGAATATCTCCTACAATTTCTTCTAATAAATCTTCTATAGTAATTAACCCTGAAGTACCTCCATACTCATCTAAAATAACGGCCATGTGTTCCCTTCGATTTTGCATTTCTTTTAACAATTTATTTATTTGCTTACTTTCCGGTATAAAATAGATAGGTTTAATTAAATCTTCAAGAGTTAAGTTTTCTTTCCCTTTTTGAAGTAATTGTAATAAATCTTTTACATATATTAAACCAATTATATCATCAATACTATCCTCAAATACCGGTATCCTGGAATGGCCTTTATCAACAGCTAAATCAACTAATTCTTCTATACTTGCATTTTTATTTATACAAACCATATCGATTCTTGGAACCATTATCTCTTTGACAACAATATCATCAAATTCAAATACACTTTGAATCATTTCTTTTTCGCTTTCTTTTATTGCACCTTCTTCTTCACTTACATTTACAAATCTCCTAACCTCTTCTTCACTAATAAATGCAGAAGAAATCATTCTATTTTCACCGATCATTTTTTTAATTAAAACAGTGAAGAATAATATAATAGGATATAATATTTTTTCTAACCAATATAAAACTATTGAAGCAATTTTTGCATACTCTATAGGATTACTATTACCTAAAGATTTGGGAGTGATTTCACCAAAAACTAATATTACAAAAGTGACGACACCTGTAGCAATTCCTACTCCCTTACTTCCAAATATTTCAATAGCAATTGAAGTAGCAATTGCAGAAGCAGCAATATTAACTAAATTGTTACCTATTAATATTGTAGTAAGTAATTCAGTTTGATCTTCTAATAATTGATCAACTCTTTTAGCCTTTTTATCTCCTTCATTGGCTAATTCCCTTATTCTTACCCTATTAGCTGACATAAATGCCGTTTCTGAACCTGAAAAAAATCCAGATAGGATAAGTAATAAAACAAAGCCAACCAAATTAATTATCATTCTCGAATGCCCTCCAGTTGAAAATCAAATACATTATTAAAACAAATGTCGTTCTATCTTTTAATTTCTAATTCTTTTAATATTCTTTCTTCCTTTTTGCGCATTTCTTCTTTTTCACCTTCTATTTTATGGTCATATCCTAAAAGATGAAGGATCCCATGGGTAACTAAATAACATATTTCCCGTTTGAAGGAATGGCCATAATCTTTGGACTGACTTAAAGCCCTTTCCGCGGATATAATTATATCTCCTAATATTTCATCATCCATAGGAAAAGATAATACATCGGTTACTTCATCTTTATTTCTAAATCTTTTGTTTAGTTCCTTGATTTTTTCATTATCTACAAATGCAATACTTATTTCTCCTCCACCATAACCTTCCATTTCAGTTGCCTTTGTTATTATATTTTTGAAAGCTTGATAGAGGTCTTCATCAATTTCAACTTTACTTTGCTGATTATTAATTTCCGTTTTTATCATTATTATCATCCTTTTTAATTTCTTTTAATAAATTATCAGGATATTCTATTCTCTTATGGTATATACCGGTTAATATTTGGACAAAACTATCTGCAATTTCATCAAGTTCATGTAAAGTTAATGGCGAATCATCTAACTGTCTATCATTTAATTTTTCCCTGATTAATTCCTTTACAAAAAGTTCTATTCTATTATGATTGTTTTTGTTGAAATTCTTTGAACGCACTGCAGCTTCAACTGTATCAGCTAACATTATTAATGCAGCTTCTTTAGTTTGAGGTTTAGGACCATCATATCTAAAATCACTTTCTTTGATGTCACCGTGTTTGTTTTTTTCAACAGCTTGTTTATAGAAAAATGATATCAGCCCAGTACCCTGGTGTTGCTGAATAATATCCTTTACAGCTTTAGGTAAGTTATATTTATCGGCCATTTCCAAGCCATCTTTAACATGAGATTTTATAATTAAGGCACTTAAGTTTGGAGAAGTTTTATCATGTGGATTTTCTCCACCAAACTGATTATCTGAAAAGAAATAAGGTCTTTTTAATTTCCCAATATCATGAAAATATGCCCCAACTCTCGTTAAGAGTGAATCTGCCCCTATCCTATCAGCAGCATTCTCAGCTAAATTACCAACGATTATACTATGATGATAGGTACCTGGAGCTTCCACTAATAATCTCTTTAATAAAGGATGGCTGGGATTAGATAGCTCTAATAACTTTACTGAGGATGTCAAATCAAATAAATTTTCTAAATATGGTAATAAACCATTAGCTAATATCGCAACAAAGATACCGTTTAAGACACCCATTCCTACTGCCCATAATAATTCTATCCAGTCATTAGTTAAATTCATTAAAGTTAGTCCAACAATAAATACAACTAAAGAAAGACTAACATTAAAACCAGCTTTTATAAGGTCACTTCTTTGATTTACATTACTTACACTTATTATACCCACTAATCCACCGACAAAAGCAACAGCAGCAGCTATATAAAGATTACCGAAAACTAAAGCTATTAAAAAACTTATAAATGCAGTAACTATTAATGCAATTTGTGTATTTATTAATACAGTTATTAATATAGAAGCAATTGCTGTTGGTACTAAATAAACCATGTAAGATGGTTGAAAAACACTTATTATCTTGGCTAATAAAACAACTAAAATAACAAGAGTTTCTATTAAAATTAATTGGTTAATATTTTTCCAAACTTCTTTTTGATAGTGTTTTATATAATAACCTAACAATAGTAGTAGAGAACTTAATGTTATTAATACGCCCATTAAATTAACATAATTTATTCTGGGTTTACGTAAACCCAAAGCTTCTAAAACTTGTATATCATCTTGTGTTACAATATCGCCTTTTCGAATAATATTTTCACCCTTAAGAACTGTTCGTTTAACGGGTTCAACCTCTCTTAAGGCCTCTTGTTGGCGTTGCTCAGTTGCTTCTAAATTTAAAATCATATTGGGTTCGACATGTTTGGTTAATATATTTACTAACACTAACCTATATTCTCTATTAAAATTAGTCTCTAGTGCTAACTGATTAATTCTATTTCTAACTTCTATTATATTTTCCGGAAAAATTCTTTCTTGAAGTATTTCTTCCATGATATCAGTAGATACATCATGAAGTTCATTAATTTTTTCAACTTCAGTTTTTAGAAGTAAACTAAGATTTTCATTGCTAATATCTAAATTATTATTGGACTTAATTTCATTTAACAATTTATTATTTATTTGACCATCATTACTATTTTGTATTCTATTTTTTGTATTTAAAACAACATTAAATAATTGATCAATATTATTTAGAATCATTCTATTAACTGATTGATCTTCTTCATACACTTTAGAAGAAGATTCTACTGCTAATTCTCTTAACTGCTCAGTTTTTTCCTGATCAATAAATGTTACAGTGCGAGGGGCTACTATATCAGTAGTACTTACCTCGCCGACTTCTAAGTCTATTTGATTAGGAAAAAAATTGAAAGTTAATATAATTGCAATAAATAAGAAAAAAACAACCAAACTTATTCTTCTTTTATATTTCTCATTAAGTTGTATATCAAAATCGGTCCATTTATTGAACCTCTTTTTTAACCGATCAAAAAGTTGCATAATTAACTCCCACTTTCATACCTTTCATAGGCCTTGATGATATCTTTTACTAGATCATGTCTGACAACATCATGGTTTGTAAGGTATACAAATTCAATACCGTTAATATTCTTTAATATCTTTCTCACCTGGTTTAATCCAGAATTAGAATTCCTTGGTAAATCAATCTGAGTAATATCACCAGTTATTACAGCATGAGAATTAAATCCAATTCTTGTTAAAAACATTTTCATTTGTTCTGGAGTAGTATTTTGAGCCTCATCTAAAATAACAAAACTATCATCAAGGGTTCTACCTCTCATATATGCTAGAGGAGCTATTTCAATAATTCCTTTTTCTAAATATTCACTAACCTTTTCAGGACCTAAAATATCATATAAAGCATCATATAACGGCCTTAGATATGGATCAACTTTATCTCGCATATCACCAGGTAAAAAGCCCAACTCTTCGCCAGCTTCAATAGCTGGTCGAGTTAGTACAATTCTATTAGCTTCTTTATTTAACAAACTTTTAACAGCCATAACCATTGCAAGATATGTTTTACCCGTACCTGCAGGCCCAATGGAAAACACAATGTCTGATCTCTTAATTGCTTCAACATAATATTTTTGTCCTAATGTTTTTACCTTAATTTCTTTACCTTTAAAATTAACTTGAAGAACCTCATCGTAAAGGTTCCCCAAATCCATGTTCTTATCTTTTCTTAATAAATCAATAGCATATTTAACCTGTCTTTCATCAATGTTTTTACCATTTTTAGCAAGAGTTACCATTTCATTGATAACGCGAGTCGCTAATTCAACATTATTTTTATTGCCTTTTAATTTTACACTACTACCTCTAGCAATTATCTTAACATCTAACCTATCTTCAATAATCTTAATATTCTTGTCCTTATTTCCAAAAACATTTCTCGAAATTTGATAATCGTTTATATCTATAATATCTTCAACCGGTACCACCGGATCCCTCCTCATTATTTATATTCCTACTTTTATTTTATTCAAGAGTAGATAAAAGATTCCTCCATATTATAAAAAATCAATTCATAGATAAAAAACATACTATGAATATTATAACACATTTTATGTATGTTACAAGTTTGAGAGCATATAAAAAACCAGAACACAACCTTTTATCGGTTACATTCTGGTAAATTACTCAATATTTAGTTTCTTAAATTTATTAATTATTTATAATTTCACTTAAATCAGGGTTAAATATATCTTTTGGAAAATATTCTGGCTTATTAGTAATCGTATGATGAGTTTTGATAAATCTTATAGTACCGGTCTCACTTCTAAGCAACATTGTATGAGAAGTAGCTTGATTACAACTATATCGTATACCTTTAAGTAAATCACCATCTGTAATAGCTGTTGCAGCAAAAACTATATCATCGCCCTGAGCTAAATCTTCCGTAAAGTATAGTTTATCAACATTACTAATTCCTAACTCTCTTGCTTTTTCTCGATCTTGTTCATGCCTTGGCTTCAATCTCGCCTGAATTTCTCCTCCCATACATCTAAGGGCAGCGGCAGTAAGGACTCCTTCGGTTGCCCCACCGGTTCCCATCATCATATCAACTCCTGAATCAGATAGTCCTGTAGCAATACCTCCTGCTACGTCTCCATCACTAATCAATTTTATTCTAGCACCAATTGACCTTATATCATTAATTAACTTTTTGTGACGAGGCCTATCCAAAACAACAATAGTTAGGTCTTTTACACTTTTGTTTAACGCAGCTGCTGTAGATCTTAAATTATCTTCTACAGAAGCATCTAAGTTTATTTTACCTTTTGCGCGAGGCCCAACCGCTATTTTTTCCATATATGTATCTGGTGCTTTTAATAAACTGTGTCTCTCAGCAACTACAACAACAGCCAAAGCATTTGGTAAACCCTTTGAAACTAGAGTTGTACCTTCTACTGGATCAACTGCTATATCTACTTGTGGTTCAACACTACCATCTCCAATTTCTTCCCCAATATAAAGATGGGGAGCTTCATCTTTTTCTCCTTCCCCAATTACTACCGTTCCATTAATTTTTATAGTATCAAAAACTCTTCTCATAGTATCTACAGCTGCACCATCTACACATTTTTTGCAGCCTTTTCCCATCCAGGGGGCAGCAGCTAAAGCAGCTGTCTCAGTTACTCTAACAAAATCAAATCCTAATTGCCTTTTCATTAATTAGTTCAACTCCTTTTATAATTATTCTGTATAATCTACTAAAGTTTTAATGATTGTAGTTTTACTTATTCTTCCAACAACTTCATCATTATTATTAATAACTGGTAAAAAATCAATTTTATGCTGTCTGATCTTCCGTGCAGCATCAATAAATGTTGATTCTGGAGAAACTGAAATAATTTTTGGTTTCCTTGTCATAGCTAAACTAACCGGAGTATTTTTAAGATTACTTTGACCTATACTCATTTTAAGTAAGTCTTTTCTAGAAATAACTCCACTAATTCTTTCTTCTTTATTCACCACAACGATAGACCCAACATCTTCTAAAAACATTTTTACTATGGTATCATAAATACTGGTTTCTTCATCTACTTGTATAGGTTCTGTCATTATATCTTTTGCTTTTTTATTATATAATGTTTCTATTTCTTTTAGTTCATAATCTTCTTCAATTAAATAATACCCTACATTGGGCTTTGCGTCTAAAATATTTAACATGGATAAAATAGATAAATCTGAACGAATAGTAGCTCTAGATAAACCTAAATCATCGGAAATTTTTTTAGATGAAACCGGTCCTTGTTTTTTTACAATTTCAATAATTTCCTTTTGTCTTTTGGATAACTCCATATATTACCTCCTATTTTCTTAGGAATTATATCATTATACACAAAATAATATAACATAATTATCTAATTAATGCAACACTATTGTGGAATATTGTTCTAATTAAAATGTTTTTAATATATCATTCCCTCCAATATTAAAACTATATAAATAAAAAAAGGAGGATAAACCCCTTAATAGGATTTATCCTTTTGATAATATGCTTTAATTAATTGTTTTTTGATGAATTTTTCTTGAAACGAGGTTCATCAAGGATTTCTTTCATTATAATTCCTTTAATTATGTCCTCTTTTTCAACAAACAACTTTTTTTTGGATTTCTGCTTGACTTTTTTTACTTTTAATTTTTTAGAACGTTTCTTTTTTTCTTTTTGATTTTTTTCATCTTTTTCTTCGACATTTTGATATCTTTCTTTGAACTTCTCTTTATCATATTCAAACTCATCTTTTTCATTTTTATCAGATAAATTATCCATATTTATTTCTTGATCAGTACTTGTATCTGCTTTACTTTTTTTAATTACATTGTTTTTTTTGTTTAAAAAATTTATTATTCTTGTAATTACTGCTAAAAGTAAAAATAGGAGAGGCCAATAACTAAAAATATTATCCATATCTAATCACACCTCTATTTATCTCAATCTTCCTTTTCTTCATCATAATTTTCCTCTTGATCTTCACCTGTAAAATCAGAAATGCCTTCCCGCATACCGGTGTCAGCTTTTATATTTTTATAATTCATGTAATCCATAACACCTAGATTACCATTTTTAAAAGCTTCTGCAATAGCTAGTGGAACTTCCGCTTCTGCTTCTACAACTTTTGCTTGTTTTTCTTGAACTTCTGCTCTCATCTCTTGTTCTCTAGCAACAGCCATTGCTCTTCTTTCCTCAGCTTTAGCCTGAGCTATTTCTTTATCTGCTTCTGCTTGATCTGTTTGAAGTTGGGCGCCAATATTTTTACCTACGTCAACATCAGCTATATCAATTGATAAAATTTCAAAAGCTGTACCAGAATCTAAACCTTTATTTAGAACAGTTTTAGAAATTGAATCTGGATTCTCTAATACATTTTTATGAGTTTCAGCTGAACCAACAGTAGTAACTATACCTTCTCCAACTCTTGCTAGTACTGTTTCTTCACCCGCTCCACCTACTAGTCTGTCTATATTAGCTCTTACGGTCACTCTAGCAGTAGCCATAACTTGAATACCGTCCATTGCAACAGCAGTAACTAATGGTGTTTTGATTACTTTAGGATTAACACTCATTTTTACAGCTTCCAATACATCTCTTCCGGCCAAATCGATAGCTGCAGCCCGTTCGAATTTTAAAGGTATCTCAGCCCTTTCAGCAGCGATTAAAGCATCTACAACCTTATTTACATTCCCTCCAGCTAAATAATGAGCCTCTAGCTTATCACTCGTTAAATCTAGACCTGCCTTATGCGATTTAATCAAAGGACCCACTATGGATGATGGAACTACTCTTCTTAGTCTCATCCCAATTAAATTAAAAAAACCAATCTTAACTCCAGCTGCAATAGCAGAAATCCATAATCCTAAAGGAATAAAATATAGGAATAAAAATATGAATACTATTACAGCAAAGATAGTTGCTAATGATACTAATGTCATTTAATTTTCCCCCTCATTATAGCTTTTAACTAATACCTTACTGCCCTTTACATCAATAACAATAATTTTTTCTCCCTTATCTATAAAACCGCCTTCACTAACTACATCAACTCTATTATTATCTATTTCTGCAATCCCTGCTGGTCGAAGTGGTGTTTTTGTTATCCCGGTTTTATTAATAATTTCTTTTTTATCATTTGAAGCCACATAACCAATATCACTAGTTTGACTAGTTCCAAGTGATATCCGAGACCAAGCTTTTGAACTACCAAAGTATTTACCTATAATAAATGTCAAAATAACTGTGGATATTAGGGTTGTAGCCATAATATTAATTGCAATTTCTGGAGTAGGGAATAGAAAATATAAACTTACAAATATAGAAATCATACCCCCAATACCTGTAATACCAAATCCGGGCACTACAAAAGCTTCAAGAATAATTAATAATAATCCTACTAAAAATAGTACTATAATTCCCCAATTGGCTACACCATTTATAACATAACCACTAAAGAACAAACCTAATGACATTAAACCAACAGTACCGCCGACTCCAAAACCAGGTACTAATAATTCAAAAATTAAAGCACTAAAACCAATTATTAATAAAAAGGTACTTATATAGGGATTTGTAACGATTTGTACAAAACGATCAATAGTTTGAGGTTCTAAAATGTTAACTGTTTCTTTAGAAACCCCTAAATAACTATAAAATTCTTCATCAGTGTTAACTAATACATTAGAAATGTTGTTATTATTAGCTTCTTTAGCAGTTAAAGTTAACAATTTTCCTTTTTCAATTACTCCCTCAATTGCTATATCTACATCTACCATTGCCTCAGCTATTTCAGGATTACGAGACCTTACTTCAGCAGTAGCTTTAAATTCATTACGAAGGGCTGATATATATTTTTCCTCATTTGGTCTAGTTTCAGCGGCCCCTATACTGCTCCCTTCTTTCATAACTAACTCTTCTCCAGCTAAAGCAATTAGAGCACCAGCAGACCAAGCTCTATTAGAAACATAAGTTATTGTTTCTATATCTGAATTAATTATAACGTCCTTAATTTTAATAGCTGGATCTACATAACCACCATAAGTATCAATATTTATAACAATCTTGTCCGCACCATTTTCTATAGCCTTATCAAAACTTTTATTAAAAAAAGAAAACATTGCCTGATCAATATTCCCTTGAATAGGTATTTGATAGACAATGTCTTGTGCATTTATGCTAAAAGAAAATAGTATTATCATAATAAATACTAAAAATATTTTGTTTTTAAACATTATTTACACCTCTTTAAATTCTGTATTATCCAGGAGGCCATTGCAGTTGTCTTCCACCCAAGAGATGATAATGGATATGAAATATACTCTGACCAGCTTTTTCTCTATTATTGTTAACTAATCTAAAACCATCTTTAGCAATTTCATACTTTTCAGCCATTTTTACTGCCACTTCATGAATATGGGAAATTATATCAAATTCCTCATTTTCTAATTCCATGATATTTTCTTTGTGTTCTTTAGGAACGATTAGTAAATGTACTGGAGCCTGGGGATTTATATCCTCAAATACTACAACCCTTTTATCTTCATACACAAGGTCAGTATCCACTTCTTTGTTTACAATTTTACAAAATAAACAATCAGACATTGCTATATATCCCCCTTTCTTATAATATAATATTCTATATTATCCATAAAAACCCTCTTTTTACAAAATCTTTCCTCTTAATGACTCATAATTATGACATTTTATTAATTTAACATTTTTCAACTTTTCAATTTCATCTTCTTTAGGATCAACTAGTACCTTAATATAGTTGTCAGTATAGCCGGTATATAAACCTGTTTCATTATCTTTATTGTCTTCGATAATAATATTTTTGCTTTCTCCTAAAAATTTTCTGTTAAATTGACTCATTAATTTTTTATTTAATTTCCTCAATCTACCAGCGTTTTTACTTTTAATATCTCCTCTTACCCTTGGTTTCATATCATAAGCTGGAGTGTTTTTTCTTCGAGAAAAGGGAAAAACATGCAATCTACTAAATCCGATTTCTTTTATAAAATCATATGTTTCTCTAAATTCCTTAATAGTTTCCCCTGGAAAACCAACAATCACATCGGTAGTAATAGCTAAATGAGGAATTTCCTCTCTAAATTTATTTACTTTTTCTCTAAATTCCTCTTTTGTGTAAGGTCTGTTCATTTTATCAAGTATTTTGTTAGAACCACTTTGGAGTGGTAAATGTAAATGAGGACAAACTTTTTCGTTTTGCTTTATCAAATTAAGCAATCTGTCATTAACTTCTGTAACTTCAATAGAACTTAATCTTATTCGTTTTAAACCTTTTATTTCAGAAAGTTCTTCAATTAAATTAACTAAAGCATATTTATCATTATTTTCAATTCCATATGCTCCAAGATGAATACCTGTTAAAACTATTTCTTTTACCCCTTTTTGATTAATAAGTTTAGTTACTTCATTTATAATATTATTTTTATCTCTACTTCTCATTTTTCCTCTAGCATAAGGAATAATACAATAACTACAAAATTGATTACATCCTTCTTGTATCTTTATATAGGCTCTAGTTGTTTCACTTAAATCTTTTATACTCATTTCTTCAAATTCTGAAAATTTACCATAATTTAAATTATCTTTAAGTAGTTTATTTTTATTCTTGCCAGAAATTTTTTCCTCAACTAATTCTACAATATTACTTTTTCCAGATGTACCCATAATATAATCTATTTCTTCAATTTGTGAAACTTCATCTTCATCTACCTGAGGATAGCAACCTACCATTATTACTTTAGCATCTTCATTTCTTCTTTTAGCTCTTCTTGCATATTTTCGCGATTTACTAGCTGCCTGGGTGGTCACAGTACAACTATTAATCACATAAAGATCTGCTATATCATCGTAATTTTTTATTTCATAACCTTTTTCTATAAATTTATCCATCATAGCCTCAGTTTCATAGTGGTTAACTTTGCAACCGAGTGTATAAAAAGCGACACTTTTCATTATTCTCCTCCTAAATCACCAAATTCATATAAAATTGCTGATAAAGCAACTATACCTGCAGTTTCAGTCCTTAATATCCGTGGACCTAAACTTATTGTCTCTACTTTAGTAGAAGCTACTGAATTTTCTAGTAATTCTATTTCCTGTTTTGTAAAACCACCTTCAGGGCCAATAAATAATAAAATATTGTTCACATGATTTTTCTTATAATTTTTTATAGTATTTTTAATATCTTTTGAAGTTTTACCCGTATATAACACTAAAACTCGGTCATATTTATTCAATAATTCCTTTATCTCATCTTTATTTTCAATAGAAACTAAACTTTTTATCTCAGGTACATTTCCCCTCTGTGATTGCTTCGCAGACTCTTCAGCTATAGTCTGCCATCTTTCTATCCTTCTTTTTTCTTTGTTTTTAGAAAGTCTAACAATTGTTCTTTCGGTTTCTAAAGGAATAATATTATTAACACCAATTTCAGTACCTTTTTGGATAACAAATTCAATATTTCTATTTTTTGGAATTGCTTGAGCTAAATCAATATTAATCTGCGGCTCAGTTTGATTAACTTTTTTCTCAATAATTTTACCTAAAACAGAACTTTCCTTAAAATTTACTAGTTTAACAATATAATCGTACCCATCTCCAATAGAAATTATAATTTTATCTCCTACTTTTAGTCTTAAAGAATTAGAAATGTGGTTGAAATCATCTCCACTAATTTCAACCACATCATTTTCTATATATTCTGGTTTAACAAAAAATCTGTTCATAATTTTTTGTTTCCTCTCTATTTATAAATATTGTTTAAAAAGCACCAAAAACATTTTTCACTTTATCAAAAAAGCCCTTTTTTTCAGGATTAATTTCTTCTCCGCTGATTTCAGCAAATTCTTCTAGTAATTCTTTTTGTTCTTTGTTTAAGTTTTTTGGAATAACAACTTTTGTTTTGATGTATTGATCACCTTTACCACTGCGATTCAAATGCGTAATTCCTTTATTTTTTAATCTGAATGTGGTTCCAGGTTGAGTACCTTGAGGGATATTGAATTTAACTTTACCTTCTAAAGTAGGTACCTTAATTTCATCTCCTAAAGTAGCTTGAACAAAATTTATAGGAATCTCACAATATACATTATCACCTTTACGATCAAAAATTTCATGTTCTTGCACTTGTATGATAATGTATAAATCTCCACTGGCGGCTCCTTTTTCACCAGCTTCGCCTTCACCAGCCATTCTTAATTTGCTACCATCATTAACTCCTGCCGGTATGTTGATAGTTAATTGTCGTCTTCTTTGGACTTTTCCAGTACCATTACAATTTGAACAAGGATTCTTTACTATTTCACCACTTCCCCCACATCTATCACAGGTTTTAGTTTGAGCAAACCTACCAAAAGGAGTTTGCTGGGTTACTCTAATTTGTCCTTGACCGTTACATTTAGGGCATGTCTTAACATCTGAACTCGATTCTGCGCCTGAACCATCACATTCAGGACATACTTCAGTTCTGGGTATTGTAATTTGTTTTTCAGCACCAAAAGCAGCTTCTTCAAATGAGATTTGTAATTTATACTGTAAATCTCTTCCTCGCTGGGGACCACGACGGCGACTTCTACCGCCTCTTCCACCACCGAAGAACATATCAAAGATATCTTCAAAACCACCGAAACCTCCACGAGCGAAATCATCAAAGTTAAAGTCATCTTCTCCAATACCTGAATGACCGTATTGATCATATCTTTTTCTCTTTTCAGGGTCACTTAATATTTCATAGGCTTCTGAAATTTCTTTGAACTTTTCACTCGATTTTTCATCTCCATCATTGGTATCGGGGTGGTATTTTTTTGCTAATTTTCTATATGCTTTTTTGATTTCTTTTTGGGATGCATCTTTACTAACACCCAGGATATCATAATAATCTTTTTTACCTGGCATTAAAAATCACCTCATAATTTTATACAATCAAAAAAAGGGGAATTATATCCCCTTTTTTCTTTTATACACAATAATTATTTATTTTCATCATCTACTTCTTCATAGTCAACATCTACTGTGTCATCTTCTTCACTTGATTCGCCTGACTGCTGGGCTCCAGCTTGCTGCTGAGCGCCTGCTTGTCCTTGGGCTCCTTCTTGTGTTTGAGAATATATTTGTGAACTTAACTCTGTAAGTTGTTCATTTAGAGCTTCCTTTTTCTCTTCAATAAGATCAATATCATCTTCGTCAATTGCATCTTGTAATTCATCTCTAGCATCTTTTACTTTTTCTATTAAAGAATCATCAACTTTATCTTCTGCTTTATCTAATGTTTTCTTAGTAGTGTGAATTAGAGCATCTGCTTCATTTTTGGTTTCAACTTCTTGTCTTTTTCTTTTATCTTCTTCAGCATGTTCTTCTGCTTCTTTAACCATTTCTTCTATTTCTTCTTCAGACAAGCCAGAGGAAGATTCTATTGTTATATTCTGCTCATTTCCAGTTCCTTTATCCTCTGCGGATACATGTACTATACCATTTTCATCTATATCAAATGTTACTTCAATTTGTGGTACTCCACGTGGTGCAGGAGGTATTCCTGTTAATTGAAATCTACCTAATGTTTTATTGTCCTTGGCCATTTCTCTTTCACCCTGCAGCACATGAATATCAACTGCAGTTTGATTATCTTGAGCAGTTGAGAATACTTTACTTTTTGAAGTTGGGATTGTAGTATTTCTATCAATTAATTTTGTAAATACTCCACCTTGGGTTTCGATACCTAAGGAAAGTGGTGTTACATCTAATAGTACTATATCATCAACTTCACCAGATAATACTCCAGCCTGAATTGCTGCACCTACAGCTACTACCTCATCAGGGTTAATTCCTTTATGAGGATCCTTACCAATTTTATCTTTTACAGCTTCTTGGACCGCTGGAATTCTTGTAGATCCACCAACTAAAATTACTTCATCAATATCAGATGGACTAAATCCAGCATCATTAAGTGCTTTGTCAGTAGGACCCATAGTGTCATTAATTAAATCTTCAACAAGTTCTTCAAATTTAGCTCGAGTTATATCAACATCTAAATGTTTTGGACCATCATCTGTTTGTGTAATGAAAGGTAAATTAACATTGGTCTGTTTAACACTTGAAAGTTCAATTTTAGCTTTTTCTGCAGCATCTTTTAAACGCTGTAAAGCCATTCTGTCATCTCTTAAATCAATACCTGTTTCACTTTTGAATTCTTCAGCTAAATAATCTATAATTCTTTCATCAAAGTCATCTCCACCAAGAGAATTATTACCGTGAGTAGAAACAACTTCAAATACTCCATCTCCTAATTCAAGAATTGAAACATCAAATGTTCCGCCACCTAAGTCAAAAACTAAAATGGTTTGTTCAGATTCATCATCTAGTCCATAAGCTAAGGAAGCAGCTGTCGGTTCATTAATTATTCTTTTTACATTAAAACCTGCAATTTTTCCTGCATCCTTAGTTGCTTGTCTCTGTGAATCAGAAAAGTATGCAGGCACAGTAATAACTGCATCCTCAATCTCTTCACCTAAGTATTCCTCTGCATCTTGTTTCATCTTCTGTAAGATCATTGCAGAAATTTCTTGAGGTGTATATTCTTTATCTCCCATTTGTTTTTTTATATCTTTACCCATTTGTCGTTTAATAGATGCTACTGTATTATCAGGATTAGTAATAGCCTGACGTTTAGCATATTCACCTACAAGTCTTTCTCCTTTTTTAGAATAAGCAGCTACAGAAGGAGTTGTTCTCTTTCCTTCTTTATTTGGAATTACAGTTGGTTCTCCACCTTCCATAACAGCCATACATGAATTTGTGGTTCCTAAATCAATACCTAGTATCTTACTCATTAAAGATTCCTCCTTTTATATATTCAATGATTTATTTTAATTGTTCTAGACAGCCACTTTTACCATGGCCGGTCTAACAACTTTACCATCCATTAAGTAACCTTTTTGAATCTCTTCAACTATATAACCTGATTCATATTCCTCTGATTCTACCTGCATTACTGCTTCATGAAAGGCTGGATCAAATTCTTCACCTTCAGTTTCTATGATTTTAAGCCCTTCTTTTTTAAGAGCATCTAATAATTGTTTATGAATCAGGCTAACTCCGGATAGAAACTCAGATTCCTCATCAACTGATTTTAAAGCTCTTTCAAAATTATCAATTACTGGCAAAAGTGAATTAATTATTTCTGTTTTTGTCTTTATCTCTAATTGTTCTTTTTCTTTATTCACACGATTTCTATAATTTACAAAGTCAGCTTTCATTCTTTTTAATTTATTTAAATACTCATCTTTTTCTTCAGTTACTTTAGTGAGTTGCTTCTTTATTTCTTCAAGTCTTTCTTCCATAACTTCTTCTGTGACATCTTCTTCAAGATCAACAGTTTCTTTTTGATTTTCTTCATTATTCAATTTTTCTTCCTGAACAGTTTCCTGTTCGTTTTCAACATTATTATCTTCTTTAGCCACCATTTATTTATTCACCTCTGAAATAATTTTACTTAATATATCTGATACTATATTGACTGTAGATATCACTCGCGGATATTCCATTCTTGTCGGGCCTAAGACGCCAATTTTCCCAACAGCCTCATCACCAATTGAATAATTGGCTATTACAACACTACAGCGCTGCATTTCTTCCATTTCATTTTCATGTCCGATTCTGACTTCTAATTCTTTGTTCTTTTCAGCCTTAATAATTTTCTTGAGTGTATCCTCATGGTCTAAAACATTTAATACTTTTTTCAAATATTCTATATCATTAAACTCAGGCTGATCGAGTATATAAGAAGTTCCTCCGATATATATTTTAACATCTTCTGGGTTTACCAACTCTTTTATTTCCTTATTTATTATAGTGAATATATGGTGTGATAAATTTATTTTTTTGATTAATTCTTTTTCAATTTCTTCAAAGAACTCTTTATCTAATTGTGTTATATTTTTCCCCTCAATTTTATTAACCAAAAAGTTATTTATATATCTTATTTTTCTTTTATTTAATTCTTCTTTAATACCTATTAATTTATCACTAACAAACCCATTATCTGTTACCATAACTAATAATAATTTATTATGAGTTACTTTCATTAATTGAACTTCACTAATCTTTATATTTTTAAACTCAGGTTCTGTGATCATTGTTGCATACTTTGTAAACTCGGATAGCATAGTTGTCATGCTTGATACTATACTATTTATACCTTGTCTATCTTTTGCTATTTCTGAAAGAGTTTTTATTAGTTTATCAGAATTAACACCTTTGTTTTTCATAAGAATATCCACATAATACCTATACCCTTTATCAGAAGGGATACGTCCTGCTGAGGTATGTGGTTGTTTCAAATAACCCAATTCTTCTAAATCAGCCATCTCATTCCTGATTGTAGCCGAACTAACTCCTAGATCATATTTTTTAGCGAGTGTACGGGATCCGACTGGAGATGCTGTTACAATATGTTCTTGAATGATGGCGTGAAGTATTTTCTTTTTGCGTTCATCTAAATTTTTTACCATCATCTTCACCTCTTTTTTAGCACTCAACAAAACAGAGTGCTAATAACTATTAATAAAATAACATATCACTATTATTTTGTCAAATACTTTTAAAGCTAATTCAAAAATATTTTTACTCTAATAGAAATTCTGCTAATACTAAGTTGCCAAGGTTTAAACCTTTCTTGGTCATAGTAATTTTTTCATTATCTTCTTTAATTAAATTTTCTTTTTTTAATTTATTAATTTTATTTCCATACAAATCAAATATTGATATCCCAAATCTATTTTTAAATTCTTTTATGTTTATACCTTTATTTAATCTCAAACCCATAATCATTCTTTCAGTTATTAACTCTTTTTTTGATAACTTAACTATTTTTTCAACTGGAAAATTACAATTTGAAATTTCTTTATTATAAGATTTTATATCTTGTATATTATAGTAACGATTAGAACCATTAAATCCATGAGCAGAAGGTCCTAAACCTAGATAAGGTTTATAATTCCAGTATGTTAAATTATGCTTTGATTCATAGCCTTTTTTAGCAAAATTTGAAATTTCATATTGATTATAATTATTTGTTGTTAGTTGTTTAATGGCATAGTTATACATTTTATAATCTAGATCTTCTGAAATTCTCTCTATTTCATTTTTGTTTAGTTTTTTATATAAAGGAGTTTCTTCTTCAATTTGTAAATTGTATAAAGAAATGTGGGGAGGATTTATCTTAATAGCTTGTTGTAAACTTTGTTTAAACTTTTTAAAAGTTTGTCCAGGAATAGCAAATATTAGGTCCAAGCTATAATTATCAAAATAATTCTTAATAATTTCTATAGTATTTAATGAATCCTCCACATCATGTATTCTGCCTAAAAAGTCAAGTTCTTTATCTATAAATGATTGGACTCCTAAACTGATTCTATTGATACCTGCCTGCTTATAACTAATAATTTTATTTTTATCCAAACTTTCAGGGTTAGCTTCAATTGTAGTTTCAATTTCTTTATTAATTACTACAAAATTTCTAGTAATAGTCTTTAATATTTCTTTTATAGATTTTGAAGAAAGTGTACTTGGGGTCCCACCACCAAAATAGATGGTTTTAATTTTATGAACATCTAAATTATTAGAGTATAGTTTAATTTCTTCTTTTAAATTATCTATATATTTATCCATTAAATTTTTGCATGTTTTAAGGGAATAAAAATCACAATAATTACATTTGTTTTTACAAAATGGTATATGAATATATAAGCCGAATGGTTCCTTATAATTTAAAAAATTAATCATCGTCATTCCTTTCAAGTATAGCCATAAAAGCTTCTTGAGGAATCTCAACTTTACCAACCATTTTCATTCTTTTTTTACCTTCTTTTTGTTTCTCAAGTAATTTTCTTTTTCTACTAATATCTCCACCATAACATTTTTGTAGCACATCTTTTCTTTTAGCCTGAATATTTACTCTCGCTAATATATTATTGTCTACCGCAGCCTGAATTGGTACTTTAAACATTTGTTTAGGCATGATTTCTTTTAATTTCCTGACTATTTGCTGACCTTTATAACGAGCATCATCATTAAATACAATTGTAGATAATGCATCAACAGGTTCTTTATTAACTAATATATCTAGTTTTACAAGATCAGCTTCTTCATAACCTATTATTTCGTAATCAAGTGTAGCATAACCTTTAGATTTAGATTTTAATTGATTAAAAAAGTCAGTAATTATTTCACTTAAAGGCATCTTATATTTTAATGCAACACGATTTTCATCTACATACTGCATATCAATGAATTCACCGCGATTTTCCTGACATAATTCCATAATAGAACCTATATGTTCTTCAGGCACATGAATAGTAGCTTCTACAAATGGTTCTTTAATAACCTCAATTTCATTCTGATCCGGAAAATCTGCCGGATTTTCTATTTCATATAATTCTTCTGATTCCGTTTGCACTTTATAAATTACAGAAGGTGCAGTAATTATTAAATCTAAGTCATACTCTCTTTCTAATCTTTCTTGGATTATCTCCATGTGTAATAATCCTAAGAATCCACATCTAAAACCAAATCCTAATGCCTCTGATGTTTCAGGCTCAAATACTAAGGAAGCATCATTAAGTTGTAACTTTTCTAATGCATCTTTTAATAGATTATAATCATTATTATCTGAAGGGTATAAACCACTATAAACCATTGGCTTAACCTTTTTATATCCAGGCAGAGGATTTGGAGCTGGATTTTCAGAAGATGTCATTGTATCACCAACACGACAGTTTCTTACATCCTTAATCCCTGCAATTATATAACCAACTTCTCCTGCAGTCAACTCATCCACTGCCGTCATAGTTGGGTTAAAGACTCCTAACTCATCTACTTCATACTTATAATCATTAGCCATCATCTTAACCTTATCATTAACTCTAACAACACCGTCTATAACCCTTACATAAGCTATAACTCCTTGATAAGAATCATATACCGAATCAAATACTAATGCTCTTAAAGGCTTTTTAGTATTTTCTTCTGGGGCTGGAATTCTCTCAATAACTGCATTTAGAACTTCATCAATATTAGTTCCTTCTTTGGCACTAGTTAATATGGCTTCTTCAGGATCAATCCCCACTTCTAATAATTGTTCTTTTACTCTTGTAGGGTTAGCACTATCTAAATCAATCTTATTTATTACTGGTATTATTTCTAAATCATTTTCAAGCGCTAAATATATATTAGCCATGGTTTGTGCCTCTATTCCCTGAGCAGCGTCGATTACTAACAAAGCTCCTTCAGCTGCTGCTAAACTTTTTGAAACTTCATAGGAAAAATCTACATGTCCGGGAGTATCAATCAAGTTCAACTCATAGCCATCGTAATTTATCCTAACAGCCTGAGCCTTAATAGTAATACCTCTTTCACGTTCTAAATCCATGTTATCAAGTACCTGATCTTTCATATCACGATCTGATATCGTGTTTGTATATTCCAATAAACGGTCAGCAAGAGTTGATTTGCCGTGGTCTATATGGGCTATTATACAAAAGTTCCTTATATGCTGACAGTCCATAATTTTTCTCCTTTCTTTATATCGATACTGCGCTAATTATAACATTGTATATTTCATATATCAAGAATCAAAGCAAAATCAGCAAAAGTATCTGCATTTTATAATAATATAGTATAAAAGCTTGCATTTTTATATATCTAATGTTAAAATTGATATGTTGCAAATTTAGGAACAAAATATAAATATACTGTTCACTTACAAGGAGGTGAAGGTTATGCCTATTATTGAATCAGCAAAGAAAAGAGTAAGACAGAATGAAAAGAAAAGAAAAGTTAACAAACGCTGGAAGGATAAGCTAAAAAATACTATTAAAGAATTTGAAGCTGCTATCGAAGAAGGTAATGTTGAAAAAGCAGAAGATTTATTACCTGAAACTTATAAAATTATTGATAAAGCAGCATCTCATGATATTATCCATAAAAATAATGCTGCTAGAAAAAAATCCAAAATGAAAAGAATGTTAAATGATTTAAAATAAAATAATAGTATTTAAAAAGGCTTATTCATTATGAATAAGCCATTTATTTTTTTATATACTTATTATTGCATTTTGAATTGAATTTTCTATTTTGTCTTCTCCAGTTTTTAATTTCACATCTGCCTCTAGAAATTTATCCAACATCTTTTCTAATTCTTCAGCACTGTAATTATCAACATATCCATAAATTTTTTTAATAGGATAGGGATGCACTCCTAACTTATTTGCTATTTTCTTATGTTTTATTCCCTGTTGTTTTAAATCTTTAGTGATTAACATTAATCTAACTCTTCGAGTTATCATCGCAAAAATTATCTGAGGTACTTCTCCATTTTCTAATAATTGATGAAAATAATACAAACTTTTATTTTTTTCTTTTTTACTTATCGCATCTAAAAATTCAAATATAGTATTCTCCTTTAATCTACGATCTTTAGACATAACAGCTTTAATATCAGAGACTTCAACTTTGTTTTTTTCATCTATATATGTACAAATTTTATCAATCTCAGAATCTAATTGCTGCAAATTATTGTTAAACATTTTTTCCAGTAATCTTATTCCTCTATAATTGATCTTTTTTCCTCTATCTCTAAACTGTAATTTTATCCATTTGTTAATATCTTGAAAACGTGGAGGAGAATAATTTATAACTTCCCCTTGTTCTTTAATTATATCTTTCCTTTTGTTATTAGACAGATCATCATTAACTAAAATTAAAATCACTGTGCTATCAGGAATATCTTTTAAAAATTTCTCAAAAGCATCAAAATTAGGAATGCTTTTTTTAAATATATTTCCCGCTTTAACAATAATGAATCTTTTTTGTGACATAACTGGTAAAGTACTACCTTTATTAACTATATTTTTAAAAACATTATCTTCTTCTTTAATATATGTTAAATTAAAATCCTCTATTTCTTTGTCGACAAACTTTTCTTTGAATTTATTTTCGAATTTATCTAATAAATATTCTTCAGAACTAAAAACTAAGTATATATTATCTATTTGGGAAAGATCATTTTCAAATACTTTTTCAATTTTTTTATTCATATTCTAACACCTTTCTATTTTTCAAAAGCAATTATACTTAATTTTAACACAGTTACTACCTATTTATCAATTTAAATATCCATTAATATTATACTTGTGACCATCAGTTTTAATAATAACAGCACCATTATGATCGGTTCTCCAAATGCGGATATTATTATCAATTAAACGTTTTAAAACATTTTTACTTGGGTGGCCGTACTCATTTGATCCAACACTTATTATCGCTTCTTTAGGAGCAACTGCTTTTATAAATTCATCTGTACTTGAAGTTTCACTCCCATGATGAGCTACTTTTAATATATCAGATTTTAATTTATTTTGGTCTACTAATTTTAAGATTATTTCTTCTGCTTTTTCTTCTAAATCACCAGTAAATAACATTTCAAAATCTTTATAAGTTAATTTGAAAGCTACAGAATAATTATTTCTATTTTTAAAAACAATATTTTCTAAAGGAGCCATAAATTTTAATTTTATATTATTTAGAGATAAGATATCTTGATTATCTGTCCAATATACTCTTATATTTTTATTCATGGCAGCTTCTATTGTCTTTTTAGCATAATTTTGTGTAAAATCATATTGTTTAGATATTATCAAATTTTTTATAAATCCTTTCTTAATTAAATATTCAGTTCCAGCACTATGGTCTCCATCAAAATGTGTAACTATATGATAATCTATCATTTTAATGTTTTGATTCAATAAAAAGGGTATGATAGTTTTTTCTGCTTTACTTCCAGTAAGTGTTGAACTACCAGTGTCCACTAATATTGTTTGCCCATCTGGTATTTTTATAACTATTGAATCTCCTTGGCCTACATCTAAACAATAAATCTCTAATAAATTGTTATTTGTGGGCCGAATAATAATTGTAAAAATAAAAATAATTAATAATATTGTACTTAAAATTTTAAAAATATTAATCTTAATAGATTTCATATTATCTTTATTTCTAATAATATAGGCAACAAGAAAAAGAATAATATAATATATAAAAACAGTAGCAATAGAAGGAGTAGTCACTTTAATTTCAGCTGAAGGTAATTTTGACATGACTTTAATACCTTTATTTAAAAATACAGTCGTTAAATAGATCAATTGTCCCGTGAAATTACTTAAAAATGGAAATATAAGATAAAAAACGAAATGGGTTAATGTTAAAAATACAATAACAGATACTAAAGGAATTGCCCATAAATTAGTTATTACTCCTGCCGGTGATATTGTGTTAAAATAATATGCAGTTAGAGGAATTGAACCTAGTTGGGCTGCAAGACTAACAGCTAGAGATGTATGTAAATACCTTTCGAAAATTTTAGTCCAACTTACTATCATTAATAATACAAGAAAACTAAGCTGTAGCCCAACTGAAAATAATTTATAAGGGTCTAACAACAAAATTATAAATAACACAATAGAAATTATAGTAAAAAAATCAACTTTTAAATTAATTTGTTTAAAATACCTAAAAAATAAAACTAATAAAGATGCTCTCAAAACAGAAGCTCTAAATCCTGTCATAATTACATATATTAAAAGAAAAAAAGTTAAAATTATATTTATTATTTTACTACTAAAAGAAAAAGGTTTTAATAAAAATATAATGAATAATGTTATAAAACCAATATGTAATCCAGAAATTGCTAACAGATGATTAGCTCCAGCCCTTCTAAAACTTGTTTCCCAGCTTTTATTTAAATTACTTTTTTCGCCTAAAATTAATGCTTTTATGAACTCATTGACCGGGGGTATTATTTTTTTATCTATTGATCCTAGTAAAAATCTTTTTATCTTTATAATAGGTTTTGTTAATAAAATATGATTTTGAATTTTATATATTTCAAAAACATTTCCTACACTATAAATTTTTTTCTTTTTTAGATATTTAAAATAGGAAAATCCACCTGGATTACTGGCTTTTTGTGGTTTATTCAATTTCATTCTTGCAATTACTAAATCTCCATGTTCTATATTATTGTTTAAATCACTTTTCCATAATTGAATGTTCCCGTATTTGATTCTTTTATTATCTACTAAAATTGGTTTTAAAATAACAGAATTGCCTTCTACAGAATCCAATTTAATCTTAATTTTTCCAACTACCTCTATTATTCTATTATTATAATTATTAATCGAATTAATACTATAATAATTCATCTGAAAATATAACATATAAAAAAAGCCAAACAAAAATATAATTATAAATATATAAATAACTATTTTTTTGTTTTTAGTTAAAGTTATAATTATTAATAATATAATTCCTGTTATTAGTAACACTAATTTGTAATTTATAAAGAAATATCCGCTGATAATACCAAGTATAAATATTATGACAGCTATTATAATATTTTTATTCAACTTCAATATTAAATCAATCCTTTGATTATTATTATATTTCTAATTATTTTCTGGGTACAATAATTTTATCATTTTTATATAATTTTTTATTTAAATTCAAATTAGTAATTTCTGCATCTTCTCTTAAAATCACTAGCTCTTCAATTATTCTTTTCAATTTTGTACCGGGAATAATATGATAAAAACCTGGATTTCTAACAGCACCACTAATATGTATTTTAATTTCGGAATTGATTTCTTTATTACTATCAACTACCTTAAATCTTCTTTTTTTAAATTTTTGTAAAGTAACATTTTTATAATTATTAGTTATTTCTCTTTCCTTAAAGATATTAAATAATGTCATACTAAGAAATATTATTGCTACAATTAAAATTGAATTTATAATTTTTTCTTTAATTAATATCACCTCTTGTTATATTATTCTATATATGTTAATATTTTCCTTTATATGCAATAAAAAAATCCCTGTTAAGGGATCATATTTTATATTTATAAATGTGCTTTTATCTTTTTTATAATCAAATCATTAGCAATATCATTTAAACCTCCATGAGGAATAATAATATCAGCCAAATATTTTGTGGGTTCTACATATCTTTCATGCATTGGTTTAACAGTAGCCATATACTGATTACGAACAGAATCAAATGTTCTATCTCTTTTTTTAATATCTCTATTAATTCTTCGTAACAACCTGATATCAGCATCAGTATCAATATATATTTTTAAGTCAAATAAATCTCTCAGTTTTGGATAATGAAAAATCAATATTCCTTCTACAATAATTATCGGAGAAGGTTTTACTACTTTTGACTCTTGTAATCTTTCATTTGTTTTATAAGAATATACTGGTCTTTCTATTTTTGTGCCTGATATTAATTTTTTTAAATGATCAATTAAAAGTTCCGTTTCAAAGGACTCAGGATGATCAAAATTTATTTTGTCTTCAGGAACAGAAAAATAGCTTTTATCATGATAGTAAAAATCATGTCTTAACATGGTGACTTCATCCTTAAAAGCATCCTTTAATATCTTAGCTAATGTTGTTTTTCCAGAAGCAGTTCCTCCCGCTATTCCAATTAATAATTGTGACAACTAATTTCATCCTTTCAAATTATAATCTTATTAATTAGTATAATGATATTTTTAAATAAGGTCAAATCATATAATAAAAACAAATAAATTTAAATCATTTATCTATAGCCATTTTTATATAATTTTTTCATATTGTAATTTTGTTCTTTACTTTCATTACGACTACTGGATGAAGTTTTTGTACTCACTTTATTTAAACCATTAAATTCTTTGTATATTTCATGGATGGCTACAACAGCCGTCTTAGTGGAGATATCCTGATGAATAACTTTATTAATTATTTCATTCATAACATATCTAGCTTCTTCAGGTAAACCAGCAATATCATGTATTAATTGTTCAATATGCTGCTTTATTTCACTGTGATAGGTAATTTCATTTTCCGATAATTTTTCTTTTGATTGTATCATCTTTCTTAACTCAATCAATTTTAATAATGTTTCAGTTCTTGATAACAATCTTAAATCGCCCCCACTTTAATAACTGTTTTGCCGGTAATCTTTTTCTGGTGAACTTGCAAATACAAATTGATAACCTTTCGTCATTTCACTGATACGAGATGCTAAATATGTTGCAGCTTTTAAATGTTTTGTTTTATAATAAGGATTGCTTTCATCATTTCTGGCTAGCATTTTAAACTCATTATTAGATGTAAATATTACAGGTTTATTGTAATCATATCTATGGTTTAACCAAGCTGTTAAATTACCAAATACAAAATCTGTATCCCTTTCCCTTAAAAAATCATCTATTACTAATAATTTAGAATTCATTACAGCATTTTCAATTGTATCAAGTTCTCTTGCTAAATTCTCATCTTTTGAGTTATACTGTCTCTTTTTCCAAAGATAATTTACTTCACTCATAAAAAAGACAGGTCTCCAGTTATGATCACTCAAAGATATTCCTCTTCTTGCATAATAATCGGGATTTTTCTTATAAATTTCCTTTGCAAATTGTTTAGCAGCTGTCTTTAAAGCTGAAATAGCTACATGAGTTTTACCACAACCATTAAACTTACTATAAATATAAACAGATTGTGAAACATCCATCGCACTTAAAATGTTCTCAGCATAAGTTTTAATAGCCTTAATTTTTTTAACATTCTCCTTTGGACAAGCTTTATAATTAAAACTTGCAAAACTTGCATTTTCAAATTTAGGAGGTATATGACTATTTTCCATTATAACTTTATATATTTTTTTAACAGCCTCTTTAGAGGAAATAAATTTATCTGTATCCTTTTTTATAGAAGTCTTCGAGGGTTTCTTCTTCATCTCTTTTTTCTTTTTTTCGATTAATTTCTTGAAGTCTTTTTTCATATTCTTCCATCCTTTGTTTTTCTTCTTTAAAATCATGGATAGTATATATAGATCGATTTAAATAATCTCTTAATAAAGATATGATATAATTCGTAGGATTACCTTTTGCTTTTTCCGCACTAATTTTCATAACTTCAATGATTACCTCTTCAGTTATACCATCTTCCATAAAAGAAAGTAACTTCTGCAGAAAAGTTGGAGTTAAATTCAATGTACCGAAATATTCATCCCATTTTGCAGCAATTTTTGAACCGGCTTCCTGAAATTCCTGATCATTAAGTTCTTCTTGGAATTCTTCAGGAACAGTTAAATATAAATTATTTTCTTCTTTAATTAACCATTTTTTTTCTTGTAGTGAGTCTATAAGATTAGTGTTGTTTTCAAAAAATGATTTTTTAGTTTTCCATTGACTTTTGCTAATGAGTTGAGATTGGTCAACTTTAGAAAATAATTTTACTAAAATATGAAACTCTTCAAAATTCAATTTATCATCCTTAAAAATAACTTTAGGTACTTTAAAATACTTTAAATGCTGCAATATAACCACTCCTGACTTTTAGGCAGCACCTGTAATAATAACATAATAACTATTGTAATTCAATCATATTAATTAAGAGTTTCGACTTAATTTTAAAGCGTATATTTTTAATTCAACAAGATATTCTTTATCCCTTTTTTAAAAATAAAAAACAGGAGGTGAACTCCTGTTTGAAACAGTTAATAATTCCTTTTAAGTTAGGAACAACCTCCATTAAAATTTTTTATATTTATTTTATTGTCTCTGCAAATAAATATTTTTAAAGATAATTAACTCATAAAAATTAATCGACAAACCGATTTATAACATTTAATAACTCATCTATTATTTCTTCATCATCATTTTGTAATGAACTTTGTACACACCCATTTATGTGTTCCTGTAAAACTTTCAAAGCTACCTTTTTTAAAGCACCTCTTACGGCCACTATTTGTGTTAATATATCAACACAATACTTATCATTATCAATCATATTTTTTACACCGCGAGTTTGCCCCTCTATTCTATTTAGTCTTACTAAAAGATCTTTTTTTTCTTCTTCAGAAATAGAATTCATTTAATCAGCTCCTACTTCATTATTTTTCGATACAATTCCAGTGATTTCTGATTGAAACTTTTTATTTCTTGATAATCTTTTATCTACTCTTTTTGTGAAAAGATATGAAACATATAAAAATATAAATGAAAATATTATACCAGACAGTTGTTGTGAAATGTTACCTAACAAAAAGGATAGATTTGAACCAACAAAATAACCAATCACAAAAAACAGAAGGGGTACTAAATAAATCATTAAGGAACCTAGAACCAATGAACTATCCTTAAGTTCAATATTAACCATATCTCCTATTTCAACATTTTTATCATTTTTTACTTCTACATATATATCATCTTGCTCATGTGATTCATCAAGTCCTAAAATGCAATCTTCATTACATTTACTACAAGCTGAATGCCTTGTTACAACAACTTTTGCTTTATCTCCATTAACTTCTACCACACATGCTTTTTCTCTCATTTTAACACTCCTAAAACTACTTGATATAATTTTCTTTCGGTTTTCTTTCTGGAGCTTCTATCTCATTATCTATAAAACCAAGTGGGGTAATTGTAGCAATATAATGCTCCATTGGAATATTTAATTTACTTTTGATACTTTCTCTATCCATATCAGCAATCCAACAAGTACCAAGATTATATAGTCTAGCAGCTAACATAAAATGATAAGCTGCAATATCGGCGTCTTGTTTATATCTATTGGACTGTTCATTATCAGAACAGATAGCAACTGCCATTGGTGCCTTCTTAATGGGTTCGGAAGCGGTCTTTCTTATTGAAGCTAAATCACAAATTAATTCCTCATCAGTAATAAATTTAAAATAATAGGATTGAGAATTCATAGAAGTTGGGGCAAATCTACTTAAATCTATTACTTTATTTAAAATGTTTTCTGGTATTTCCTCATCCTTAAATTTCCTATAACTTCTCCTATTTAATAATAATTCTTTACCTGTTAAATGTGGATTCAATTTATGTAAAAAAGCTTGAAATTCCAAAGTTCTATCCTCGGGATCTTTTGCAAAAAATTGATAAATATTGAAATCATTATTTACTTGAGGTTCTTTGGTAATCTCTAAATCAACTGAAATTTTTTCATAAAATTTATCAACAGCTTTCTTATCTTTGAAATAATAGGTTATTATACCATCATTTTCTATTTTATTAGACTGACAAAAACCCAATTGGAGATTCCCTTTTTCAAATATTTTACATTGTTCTTGGTCCTGCCATAATTCCATTCCAATTTTATCTTGATAAAATGTAGATATTTTTTCTAAGTCCTTTGTTTTCATAAATACAATCCCTGACATATTAGACACTCCTTAAGTTAATTGGTTAAAAAATCAAAAATATTAATTAACATACCACTTCTATCTATTCTATATAACTCTGTATAATCACAATTATTACAGCTTATTGAAACTACTTTTTGTTTTGTACATCAAATATCTTTGATAATTTGCCTTTAGTAGTTCTAAGTTTAGATTTTTTATAATCTTTATGATCACATTTAACATATCCCATTTCATTACTGATCAATTTACATCCACTTATTATTTATTTTATTATATCAAAAAACCCCTGCTATTAAAACAGGGGTTTTGGTAATAAACCAAATTCTTTATTTCACAACTATATTCACTAATTTTTTTGGTATAACTATTGTCTTTACAATCTCTTTGTCCTTAGTATATTTTTGGACTTTATCCTGCTTAAATACTTTTTCTTTCAATGCTTCTTCTGAAATATTAGCATCAACATCTACTCTGTCTCGTACCCTACCATTGATTTGGATTACAATAGTAATTTCATCTTTTTTAGCCGCTTCTTCCTCAAATTCTGGCCAATCAGCCCGGTGTATACTACTTTCGTGGCCGATCTTATGCCAAAGCTCTTCTGTCATATGTGGAGCAAACGGAGCCAGCATCAATAATATTTTTTCAGTAACAAAAGCAAGCAATTCTTCATTAAGTTGGTTTTTATTATCTGCAAGATAACTATATAGTTCATTGACTAATTCCATTATAGCACTTATAGCAGTATTAAAGTTTAATCTTTCTGAAACATCTTCAGTAACTTTTTGAATTGTTTCATGAAGCTTTCTATGAAGTTCTTTTTCATCTTCATTTAAATTATCTTGGTCAATATTAATTTTGTTAACATCAACTTTTTTTATTGAGTTAATGTTTTCGGCAACAAATCTCCATACTCGGTTTAAAAATCTATTTGCACCTTCAACTCCTGCTTCACTCCATTCTAAATCTTTTTCAGGGGGAGAAGCAAAAAGGATAAATAACCGCGCTGTATCTGCTCCATATTCATCAAGAATTCGGCTTGGATCTACAACATTACCTTTTGACTTAGACATCTTATCTCCGTCTTTAAGAACCATGCCCTGTGCTAACCATTTTGTAAATGGTTCACCTTCTTCTAATAGGTTTAGATCTCTTAGTACTTTTGTAAAGAATCTAGCATAAAGAAGGTGTAATATAGCATGTTCTATACCTCCTATATATTGATCCACTGGGAACCAATCGTCTGCACTTTCAGGAGAAAATGGAAGATTTTTATTATGAGGATCAATGTATCTTAAGAAATACCAAGAAGAATCAACAAAGGTATCCATTGTATCAATTTCTCTTTTAGCATTCCCACCACATTTCGGACATGTTGTATTTACAAAGTCTTCCGCTTTAGCTAATGGTGAGATTCCTGTTGCTGAAAATTCAACATCGTTTGGTAATAAAACCGGTAAATCCTTTTCATCTACAGGGACAGTACCACATTGGTCACAATATACAATAGGAATTGGTGCACCCCAATATCTTTGCCTAGATATCAACCAATCTCTTAGTCGATAATTAGTCTCTCTTTTACCAATATTTTTTTCTTCCATTTCTTCAGCAATTTTTTCAAAAGCTTCCTCTACATTTAATCCATTATATTTATTTGAATTGATTAAATATCCTTCTTCACTATATGCTTCTTCCATTTTTGAACCATCAAGTTTTTCTTCTTTATCATGGGGTTGGATCACTGCTTTTATAGGGAGATCATATTTTTTTGCAAAATCAAAGTCGCGCTGATCATGAGCAGGGACTGCCATGATTGCTCCTGTACCATACTCCATTAAAACATAATTTGCAATTAAAATAGGTATTTCTTCTCCAGTCATCGGATTAGTAGCGTAACTACCTGTATATATACCCTCTTTTTCAGTTTCAGGTGAAGTTCTTTCAACATCTTCCTGATTTTTTACCTTTTTTATGAAATTTCTTATCTCTTTTTCATTTTCTTTCCCACTTATTAATTCATCTACATAAGGATGTTCTGGAGATAATACCATATAAGTAGCCCCATAGATTGTATCAGGACGAGTCGTAAATACTTCTAGATCTTTATCAATTTCTTCAATTGGGAAATTTATGCTCATCCCTTCACTTCTACCAATCCAATTTTTCTGCATTGTTTTAACTCTTTCCGGCCAATCAAGCTCTTCATGCCCCTCCAGTAATTCATCCGCATACTCAGTTATCTTTAAAAACCATTGTTCTAACTCTTTTTGCTCTACCAATGTGTCACAACGCTCACATCGATTATTAACAACCTGTTCATTTGCTAAAACTGTATCACAGCTTGGACACCAATTAACAGGTTGTTCTTTTTTATATGCAAGGTCATTTTCAAACATTTTTATGAAAAACCACTGAGTCCATTTATAATAATCCGGTTCTGCAGTAGCAACTTCACGATCCCAATCATAACTAAGACCCATAGCCTTCATTTGTTTTTTCATACTTTCAATATTCTCCCAAGTCCACTCTCTGGGATGAATATTACCATGTTTTATTGCTGCATTTTCGGCAGGTAAGCCAAATGCATCCCAACCCATAGGATGTAGGACATTAAATCCTTCCATTCTCTTAAAACGTGCAATTACATCTCCTATAGAATATACTCTTACATGTCCCATATGTAATTTTCCTGAGGGATAAGGAAACATCTCTAAGACATAATAATTATCTTTTTCATCTTTATTTTTTGCCTTATACAGTCTTTTTTCATCCCAAACTTTCTGCCATTTTTTTTCAATCTCTTCAAAATCATAATGATTCTGCATTCCATACTCCTCCTTAATATATAATTTTTGGATTTAAAATAAAAAAACTCCTCCCGGTCAAGGGACGAGTTGTTTACCCGTGGTACCACCCTAATAGATAGTAATAATCCACTTATAAAAAGTTAACGCCTTTATTACGATACTGTCTAATCTAAAGTTCAACAGTATGGACTCCAGAACGAGTTCAATATCCTACAATATTGCTTTCCAGCTGCCAGCAACTCTCTTTGTAAGTGTAAAATATTTACTACTTTCCTTCATAGTCCACTAATTTTATTCATCTTTGTAAAAATTATATTAATTTATACTGTTAAAGTCAAGAAGTTTCTTCTTTTTTCAAAATCTTTTGAGCGTCTGCCCAAAGTCTATCAAGTTCATAATACTCACGTTCTCTTTTATGGAATACATGTACAATTATATCAGCATAATCCATAAGAATCCAACGTCCATTATCCTTACCAGCAATCTGTTTTGGATAAATACCCTCTTCATCTAGTTTTTCTTCAACCGCTCTGGCAATAGCTTGAACTTGTTTATCTGTATTCCCAGAACATAAAACAAAATAATCTGCTATTATAGTCAGGCCTTTTACATTTAATATTTCTATATCAAAAGCCTTTTTATCATCGGCTGCTTCTGCTGCTAATTCAGCCATTCTCTTATAATTTTCTTCTGCCATTAATTTTGTTCCTCCTTTTTTGCTATTACATTATTTGTGAAATTTTCACCTAATATCACCTGAAAGTCTTCCTCTATATCTTCAGATTCTTCTAATTTACCACCTAAAACATTTTTTAGTCCTTCGGCAGTATCTTTTTTACCCGGCTTGTAATAAATTATTGTCTCTTGATAATTAAAATTATCTGCATTACTAATATCTTCTATATTAAAACCATATTTCTCTAACTCTTCACCCACTTCACTCGCTAAACCAGAAATACCGTTCCCATTTAAGATTGTAACATAATATTGATCATTTTGTATATATTCTTTACTTCTTATTAAATTATTAACCATAATCTCTAAACTTTCTTCATTAGCTATCCAGTAACTTGCACCATTTATATACTCTGGTTTCCCAGGCACCATTTCAGTTTTCAAATTATTTAAATCAGCTTTCTTTGCTAATTTTACAAAAGGAGATACATCTTTAATAGGTATATTAGTATTTACTGAATTCATTACTTCATTATAAATAGAAGGTAAATTCAATATTACATTAGAAGAGGTTGCTTTTTTCATTACAGCTTCGATAAACTTTTGTTGCCGTGATACTCTACCAATATCTCCTAATTTATCTCCCCTATATCTTACATACTGTAAAGCTTTTTCGCCATTTAAGTGAACATCACCTGCGGGCAGATTTATGTTTACATCACCAGCTTCATCTACATATCTCAACGGTTTACTAATATGAATATTTATTCCACCTATTAAATCAATAATCTCCTCAAAACCTTGAAAATCTGTTTCTAAATAATAATCTAATTTAATATTTAAAAAATCCTCAACAGTTTCATTTAAAAGTTCTATTCCGCCATAAGCATGGGCAGAATTTATTCTATTATAGCCATGACCGTTTATTTTCACCCTGGTATCGCGAGGAATAAATAATAATCCTATCTTATTTGTATTTAAATTAATGCTAGCCACGATAATTGTATCAGCTCTCGGTGGCCCATTTATGGAAGAATCATAACCAGCTACTAAAACATTTAATTTTGTTTTTCTAAAAGGATTCAAATCCAAAAGACTAAAATTATCATTAAACAATATATATAAGGACAATGATACAATAATTATTAATAATATTAATACAATTGTCTTCCATTTAGACCATGCCATTTTTTCAAGCATTTAATATTCTCCCTTCAACAATGAATTCCTGGTTAAAAGCGTATTAGGATGTATAATTCTTCTTCGTTCTATGTTGTATTTTATGGTAAAATCACAGACAAGTATAACTGCTTTATCTATATCTGTTTTAGTTTTTTCTCTTATTTGCTCAACACCAGGAAATTTTCTATTCGGTTCAATAACATCTGCAACAAATATAATTTTTTCTATAAGGCTCATATTAGGCCGACCAATAGTATGGTATCTTATTGCGTTAATTATTTGTGGATCCTTTACTTCAAAATCTTTTTTTGCTAAAAAAGCTCCTACCGGGGAGTGTAATAAAGCAGGTAATTCTTTTTCCAAATCATCTATTTCAATATTATTATTTTCTACAATCTTTAAAAGTTTTTCATTATCAAAATTTCTTGCATAGTCATGTAGTAAACCAGCAATTTTAACTTTAGTTATATCAGCTTCATACTTTTTAGCTATCTCAACAGCAGCTCTAACTACTGATAAAGTATGCTCTTTTCTAAAATTTTCTTTACTATTCAATTCTTTTTTTATAATATTTATATTTTTCATGAACTTCACCTATCTATATAAATTATTGGATTTAATATAATCAATCACTTCTTTAGGGGTTAAATATTTTATGGATTTCCCTTCATTTACATATTCTCTAATCATTGTGGAGGATATTTCTACTAAAGAATTATTTAATATATTTATATTATCCTCATATTTCCTTAGTCTCTGGTCCTTCATAATATTAGTAAAAGAATAATCCAATCTTTTAGCAACTATTAGATTAGAGTTATCAAGTATATAATCTGGTTTATGCCAATTGAAAATTTCTGACAAAGAATCAGTTCCTATAATTAAATTAACTTTTTCAACTTGATATTTTTCTTTAAAATGATCTATAGTATGAACAGTGTAAGATTTTCCTTCCTTTTTAATCTCCCAATCTGATATTTCAAAATGGTTATTATCTTCCAAGGCTAATTTAAGCATATTCAATCTATGTTCCGGACTATTAATTTTATTTTCTTCTTTATGTGGTGGCTTACCTGCAGGCATAAAAATAACCTTATCCAGATTAAATTCCAGATAGGCTTGTTCAGCACATATTAAATGTCCTAGATGGACCGGATTAAATGTACCACCAATTATTGCAAATTCCATATTTTCCACCTTCCATTTAACTGTTTTAATTATAATAAATATATTTACTATATTCAAGTAAATATGTAAACTAAGAAGGATTAAAAGTTTTTGTGTAGAAATAAAATTATATATAGGAGGTAATTACTATGTTATATAAATATAAAAATATAAAACCTGAAGTTGATGAAACTTCTTTTATAGCACCAGGCGCTAAGCTAATTGGAAATATTAAACTAAAAGAAAATACTAGCATATGGTACAATACTGTCTTAAGATCAGACTTAAATAAAACTATTTTAGGTAAAGGTACTAACATTCAAGAAAACTCAGCATTACATGTAGATACTGATAAACCTTTAACTATTGGTGATTATGTAACAGTAGGACATAATGCCACAATTCATGGATGTACCATTAAAGATAATTGCTTAATAGGAATGGGGGCAATTATTTTAAATGGAGCAGTTATTAATCAAAATTCAATCGTAGCAGCAGGTAGTCTTGTTACTGAAAATGCAGAATTCCCATCTGGTTCATTAATAATGGGAACTCCGGCCAAGGTAATCAGAGATTTAACCGAAAATGAAATTAAAGAAATTCAAGAGTCAGCAGATCATTATATAAGTTTGGCTAAAGAACACAAAAATAGTTTGAAATAAAAAAGTCCCTGCTTAATGGATTAATTTTTAATCCATTTGGCAGGGATTCTGTCTTTTATAATTAGAAAGGTTCAAAACTTTGTTCAGCCCACCAGTCCTCTTTAAGCATTTCATATTGTTCTTGGAAAAAATTCAAATGCTGATATTCCCATTTAATAATTCTTTCATATAATTCTTTAGCCTTTTCTGATTTAGTATTATTAACAGCGTTCTTATAATAATCAATTGCTTCTTTTTCCATTTTAACACCAATTCCAAAAACAGATAATGAAAAAGACAAATTTTCTTTTTCTATCTTATCCCACTTAAATATTCTGGGCTTTTCCGGTGGCTTCATTTCATCAACTGAAAATTCTATCTCTCCACCATCTTCCAAGCTTTCATAAAGTTCCTTAAGCCAATCAATATGCTTTAATTCTTCATTTGCTAATTTTTTAAAGGATTTGCTGATCTCCTCTTCTTCTATCCTATTAGCTGCCATATTATAAACCTGGTAACCCTCATTTTCATTTAAAATAGCTTCTTTAATCACTTCTAATTCTTTATTGGACATTTTCAAGCCCCCTTCTATTTTATTATTCTACAATCATCAATTGAATATGTAAACATTATTTATTATATATAATTAGATTTTGACTATATATTTTAAATTATATCCTAGGTCAAATATATCAGATCAGGTCCCTATTTTCAAGTAAGTTAAGTTGTTAAAATTGACATATATTTCAAAATAAAATATAATTAAAGAAAATTCATGTGAGGAGGCTTACATAATGGAAAAAAGCCTTATTATAGCTAAAGCCGCTTTAAAACTAGCAATTTCAGACCGGCAAGAAGAAAACAAATTAAAAAAACAATTCTTAGATGATGAGGGAATAAAATCCGCAGCTCTTGATTTTGGAGGAGAATACAATAAATCTGTAAAAAAAATTATTGAAAATGCAGTAATTGCAGCTCGTAGAGAAAATTTAATCAATGAGACTCACTCCAATCAGGGTGCTGTGGCTGGTGCTGCTCATGAAGCTTTAAAACAAATCATGGGAAGTGCAGTAGGCTTAAATATTGGTGGTAAAATTGGAATTGCTCGAAAAGACGACCACTTAGTTGTTGCTATCTTTTTTGGAGTTGGCATGTTAAATTTAAATGAAGTAGCAGTTGGACTCAGCCACAGAACTATTACCTAAATATAATTTAAATTCTTGACATTCTTAGTTATTATATGTATAATGATAAAAATCGAAAATTGGTAATATGGTAATATGGTAGGAGAAAATAATTAGGAAATCTCTATGGATTTCTATGTCTTTAAACACTCCTTCCCGGAGTGTTTTTTTTATTTCTCTTTCCAAAACCAAATCCACAAAAAAATAAGGAGAGATGTAAAATGGTAATTAATGGTAAGAAATCTCTAATTGTAGTATCTATTCTCATTTCTGTAACTCTATTCTGTTTGGTAACTTTTCAGCACTCAGCTCAGGCACAAGACAAGGTATTTAAAATTGGAATCTCACAATTCGTAGAACACCCTGCTTTAGATTCAGCTAGGAAAGGTTTTATCGAAGGTCTTAACGAAGCTGGTTTTATTGAAGGTGAAAACCTTGAAATAAATCTTGAAAATGCCCAAGCTGACATGTCTACTACTCAAACAATTGCACAAAAATTTGAAAATCAAAATTTAGACCTAGTTTTGGCTATTGCTACTCCTAATGCCCAAGCTGCTGCTGGCACTCTTTCTGATACACCACTGGTTATTACAGCTGTAACAGATCCGGTAGCTGCAGGTTTAGTTAAAGACCTTGTTGATAAGGAAAATGCAATTACTGGAACTACTGATATGAATCCAGTTGGAAAACAACTTGAATTAATAAAGGAATTTTTACCTAACGCTAAAAACATAGGTATTTTATATAATAGTGGTGAGGTTAATTCAAAAGTACAAGTTGATATTGCAAAGCAAATCGCACCAGAAAAAAATATTAAAATAATTGAAGCTACTGCTACTAATACTAGTGAAGTTTCATTAGCAACTTCATCCTTAATAGGTAAGGTAGATGCTATTTATTTACCCACGGACAATACAATCGCTTCTGCTGTGCCCTCAATAATGAAAATTGCCAAGAAAAATAATATACCAGTCTTTGCTTCCGAAAAAGGACAAGTTCAAAACGGCGCTATAGCTACTAGAGGGTTAGATTACTTTTTGCTAGGTAAACAAACAGGGCAAATTGCGGCACGAGTTTTAAATGGCGAAAAACCAGCATCAATACCTATTACAGGTTCTAAAAACCTTCAATTAATTATAAACGAAGAAGCTATTAATAGTTTCAATTTAGAAATTCCTGAAAGTATAAAAGATGAAATAGAAATCCGATTATAAATTAAGTAATAGACAAAATATTGGAGGGATTGACATGTCTTTCGGTTTTTTAATTACTTCACTAGAACAGGGATTAATATATGGAATAATGGCAATAGGAGTTTATATAACATTTAGAGTACTAGATTTTGCAGACTTAACTGTAGACGGCAGCATTACTTTAGGGGCTGCCGTTTCCTCCAGGCTCATAATAATGGGTTATAATCCATTTTTAACACTAATTGTTGCTACAGTAGCTGGAGGTATCTCGGGCTCTTTTACTGGCTTTTTAAATACAAAATTAAAAATAGCACCATTATTATCGGGAATTTTAACTATGACTTCCTTGTTTTCAATTAACTTAAGAATTATGGGCAGACCAAATATACCTTTGTTATCTGATGATACAATTTTTGATATATTCAATGTACCACTTTCTCTCTCATCTTCCAGTGAACTAATATTAATATTAATTGTAGTTTTATTAGTATTAATCTCACTAGTTTTATTTTTAAAAACAAAACTAGGATTTGCACTACGTGCAACAGGTGACAATCCTGCTATGGTTAGAAGTATGGCTATAAATACAAAAAGTATAAAGATGATTGGTTTAATAATAGCTAATAGTTTTGTTGCATTATCTGGTGCTTTAATCTGTCAGTATCAAGGCTTTGCTGATATAAGTATGGGAATCGGTACAATAATTGCCGGATTGGCTTCTGTAATCATTGGTGAGGTTATTTTTGGTAGTGAAAAACTATATTTTGTAATTCCTGGTATTATAGGTGGCTCAATTTTATATCGAGGTAGTATTTCATTTGCTTTAATGAGTGGTTTTGCTGCTTCAGATTTAAAACTATTAACAGCACTTATTGTAATTGTTTTTCTTTCAACCCCAAAAATTAAATCAGCAGTAGGAGGTAAGTTTAATGTTAAAGCTAATTAATGTAAGTAAAACTTTTAACCAAAATACAGTTAATGAAACAAAAGCTTTAAAAGAAATCGATCTTAAAGTAAAAAACAATGATTTTATTACAATTGTAGGAGGAAATGGGGCCGGTAAGTCTACCCTTTTAAATAGTATTGCAGGAGTTTTTGGATTAACTAAAGGAAAAATTATTTTATCAAATAAAGATATTACAAATATACCAGAATATAAGAGAGCAAAATTTATTGGAAGAGTATTCCAGGATCCCTTAATGGGAACTTCTCCTGAAATGACAATTGAAGAAAACCTATCAATGGCCTTAAATAAAAATTCCAAATTAACATTAAAATGGGCTCTAAATAAAAAGAAACGGAAAAAAATAAAACAACATTTGTCTGAAATTGATTTAGGTTTAGAAGATAGATTAGATACTAAAGTAAAACTTTTATCCGGAGGCCAGAGACAGGCTCTTACTCTTTTGATGGCTACTATAATTGAACCCGAATTATTATTACTAGATGAACATACTGCTGCTTTAGATCCGGCTACTGCCATAAAAATTAAAGATTTAACACAGCAAATTATTTCCAAACATAATATCACCACTTTGATGATCACCCATGATATGAAAGATGCCTTGAAATTTGGAAATAGAATGCTAATGATGAATCATGGAGATATAATTATTGATATACAGGGTAAGACTAAAGAAAAAATGACAATAGATCATCTTTTAAAAATATTCCAGAAAAAAAATAAAAAAGGCTTTTATAATGATAGATCAATATTAAGTTTAGCCTAATTTAAATACTAAACTTTCATATGGTCTTAAATTTAAGATTTGATTATTTAAAATAATATCTTTATAATTTGAAATTAATAATTTTACTTCTTTGGTCTTAATATTAATTGGTATTTCTACTGATAATTCTTGCTCAAAGAAGTTTAATATAATCAAATATTTTTCATTTTTATACTCTCTAATATATAAAAAAACAGATTCATGATCTTCTAATAAAGGTTTATATTTGCCATATATTAAACCTATATTATTTTTTCTTATCTTAATAATATTTTTATAATAATTATAAATTGAATCAGAATCATTAATAGATTTTTCTACATTTATTTCTTTGTAATTTGAATTCACATTAATCCAGGGAGTACTTTGTGTAAAACCTGCATTTAATTCATCATTCCACTGCATAGGTGTTCTTGCATTATCTCTACTGACTCTCTGAATCTCTTTCATAACTTCATCTTTAGCTTTTCCTTTATTTATCTCAATTCTGTAATGATTTATTGTTTCAACATCTCTATATTTACCTATGTCATTAAAAGCTACATTTGTCATCCCTATTTCTTCTCCCTGATAAATATATGGAGTACCAGGCATTGTCATCATCATTGTTGCCAACATCTTCGCAGACTCTACCCTATATTCCTCATCATTTCCGAACCTAGAAACTATTCTAGGTTGGTCATGATTGCCTAAATAAATAGCGTTCCAGCCTGATTTATATAAACCGTGGTTCCATTTTTTATATATTTTTTTTATTTCCTTTAAATCTATTTCTTCTTTAATCCATTTACTTTCATCGTTCCGATCAACTGACATTAATTCAAAATGAAAAACCATATCTAATAATTCTTTTCCGTTAACTTCGGAAAATTTTTTTGCATTTTCAACTCCAAAATTTAATGTCTCACCTACAGTCATAATGTCATAGTCAAATAATACTTCTTCTCCCATTTCTTTAATATATTCATATAAACGTGGCCCATTAAGAAAGTAAGGCTTTCCATCCCCATAATCTTCATCAGGATCCTTTTCACCATCAGGAAAGTTCTGATTTTTTGAAATCATATTTATTACATCCATTCTAAATCCATCAATCCCTTTATTTAGCCACCATCTCATCATATTATAAATTTTAGCTCTCACTTCTTGGTTTTCCCAATTTAAGTCAGGTTGTTTTTCATCAAACAAATGCAAATAATATTCATCAGTTTTTTTATCATAAGTCCAGGTAGACCCTCCAAAAAAAGATTCCCAGTTTGTAGGTGGTTTGTTATTATTGTCTTTCCCTTTTTCCCATATATAATAATCTCGGTATTCATTTTCTAAAGAACTACTGGATTTTATAAACCATTCATGTTCATCAGAAGTATGATTAACTACTAAGTCAAAAATTACCTTCATATCCCTCTTATGAATTTCTTCAATTAACCTTTCTACATCCTCTAAATCACCAAAATCATCCATAATAGCTTGGTAATCACTTATATCATATCCGTTATCAGCATTTGGAGATTTATATATAGGACAAAGCCAAATTACATCTATTCCTAAATCTTTAACATAATCCAATTTTTCTATTATACCCGGTATATCTCCTATACCATCTTGATTACTATCATTAAAACTCCTAGGATATATTTGATATACTACTGCTTCCTTCCACCACCTATTATTTACCATAAACTTATCATCCTTTCATTAGACTGATTATTTATGATTTTATATCTTTAAATGATAATTGTAAAATCTAGCACTTTAAAATATTAAAAATTAATTATGCTTTTATTTAAAAAATATTTTTAATATTTTATATTTTTGCAGGAATATAGCTTTTCATATTGAAATATAAAAATAGAATGAAATGGTTTTCAGAAAACGTTTTCATTTTAAAGGGGAGTTAATATGAATACAACTATGAAAGATGTAGCAAAAAAGGCAAATGTATCTTTATCAACAGTTTCAAGAGTAATTAACAATAGTAACCTAGTAAGTAAAGATACAGCTATAAAGGTTAGAAAAGCCATTAAAGAATTAGATTATCAAATTAATGAATCCGCCCGGGCTTTACGCACCAATATTAGTAAACTAATTGGCGTAATTGTTGCAGGTATGGATAATCCCTTTTTGATGAAAGTTCTTAAAAGTATAGAAACTGAAGCCATTAAGGAAAATTATAATATTATTTATGGTGATTCAGAAGGAGAATTAGAACAAGAACTATATTATATAAATATGTTTCAACAAAAAAAGATTGATGGACTAGTGGTTATGACAGCTAAATTTAGTGATGAACTCATTAAATATATAAAAGAAAGTAATATTCCTACTGTCTTTGCCTCAGGACATTTAAAACAATCTGACCTCCCCTCTGTTACTGTAAACAATGTTAAAGCTGCAGAAGATGTAAGTGAATATCTTTTTGGATTGGATGATTATTTTGGTATAATACGAGGCCCTTATCGTGATTCAGTAGCAAGTGAAGAACGAATGCAGGGAGTAATAAATAAATATAAAGAAAAAAATGTTCCATTAAAGAAAAAATATATTTCTGAAGGTGATTTTACATTCAAAAGTGGTTACAAAGCTGCTAAAATTTTAATTGATAAAAATAAAGATATCTCTTCTATTTTTGCTTTTAATGATCAAATGGCAGTGGGTGCAATTAAATATTGCATAGATAATAATATTAAAGTTCCAGATCAAATCTCCATTATTGGTTTTGATGATATTGAAGCTGCTAAATATGCAAATCCTTCCTTAAGCACCGTATATCAGTCTGGAACTAAGCTTGGTATCGAAATAATGAATATTTTATTAAAAGAAATTAATGGTACTCAATTCACAAAGAAAAATGTTTTTATTCCACATGATTTGATTATTAGAGAAAGTAGTAAATAAAATTATTTTGGGAGGTGATTAATAAATATTTTATAGTAATTAATGGCAAATTAGGTAATCTGAATATTATTAATATTATAACTTAATTTGCAGGGTTTTTTTGAAATTTAACGAATATTAAAAACAGAACTACTAAGAAAAGAAAGGGGTTTTAAAAATGAAAGGTAAGATTTCAACTGGTTTAACATTAGTTTTATTGGCTAGTCTTTTACTCTTCTCTTTACCTGCCGCCGCTCAAGATGGTACAGTAACCGTTATGGGAGTTTGGGGTGGTGGAGAACTCGACGCTTTTAATAAGATGGTTGAACCTTTTGAACAGGCTTCAGGTATTGAAGTTCAATATGAAGGAACCAGAGATCTACCTACACTCTTAACTACACGTTTAGAAGCTGGAAATCCCCCTGATATAGTTGCAGTATCTGGTCCTGGGATGATGAAAGACTTAGCAGATGATGGAGATTTAATAAATTTAGAAAATGTATATAATATGAACTATATTAGAGAAGATTTTGATGAAAAATGGATCAATTTAGCAACTTATAATGATGGTATGTATGCTATGTTTTTGGCAGCTGATGTTAAAAGTCTAGTCTGGTACAATCCTAATGTTTTTGAAGAATATGGTTATGAGGTTCCAGAAACCTGGGAAGAAATGGATCAATTAGCCCAGCAAATGCAAGAAGATGGAATCACACCTTGGTCAATAGGTTTAGAATCAGGAGCAGCTAGTGGCTGGCCTGGTACTGACTGGATTGAAGATATCATGTTAAGAACTACTGATCCTGAAACTTATGATAAATGGGTAGCACATGATATTCCTTGGACTGACGATAGAGTGAAGAATGCGTTTGAAATATTTGGTAAATATACTAAAAACCCAGATATGGTATACGGAGGTCCAACAGCTGTACTATCAACAAACTTTGGGGACGCACCTAATCCTCTCTTTACAGATCCACCAAGAGCCGGTCTGCACAGGCAAGCAAGTTTTATTACAAGTTTCATAAAAGATAATAACCCAGAACTTAAAGCTGGTGAAGATTTTGATTTCTTCCCACTTCCACCAATTGATGAAGAATATGGTACACCAGCACTTGGTGCAGCAGATATGCTTAGTATGTTAAATGATAATCAAGAAGCTAGACAATTCATGAAGTATATTGCAACTCCAGGCGCTCAATCTATATGGCTCAGTGAACTTGGTAAATTAGGTACACACAATAGAATAAATCCTAATGTATATCCCGATGAAATCACAAGACAAATGGCTGAATTCTTAAACAATGCAGATACATTTAGATTTGATGCCTCTGATTCAATGCCAGCTTCTATTGGTTCTGGAGCTTTTTGGCAAGGTATCTTAGACTATGTAAGTAGTCAAAATCTAGATAGTGTTCTAGATAGTATAGAACAAAATGCTGATGAAGCGTATAGTTCCGGGGAAGCAACAAATTAAAGTAAAGCCGGGAGGTTTAATATATGCAAGAAAGAAGTAAAAAGAAATGGGTGGCCCTCTTTGTAGGGCCAGCCTCTCTTGTTGTTGGATTAATGCTCTTATATCCCTCAATCCAGACTTTTATTTTAAGTTTTTTTGGTCCTGACTCAGAACAATTTGTTGGTATCCAAAATTATATTTATGCTTTTACTAATGAAACAATGCTTATTTCTTTTAGAAATAACTTATTATGGTTAATATTTATGACCTCATTTACTGTGGGGTTAGGTCTATTATTTGCTATACTATCTGATAGAGTTAAATATGAAAAAATTGCTAAATCAATAATTTTCATGCCGATGGCTATTTCTTTCGTTGGTGCAGGTGTTGTCTGGAAATTTGTTTATACTTATAGACCACCTGGTTCAGAACAAATCGGTTTATTAAATCAACTCCTTACTTCTTTAGGAATGGAACCCATTGGATGGATGATACAAGGTCCTTGGATTAATAATTTAGCTTTAATATTTGTTGGGATCTGGATGTGGACAGGATTTTGTATGGTTATTCTCTCTGCTTCTTATAAGGGTATTCCTAAAGATCAAATTGAAGCTGCAAAAGTTGATGGTGCAACCGAATGGCAAGTTTTCAGATTCGTTATCTTCCCCTATATGAAATCAACTATTGCTGTAGTTGCAACTACTATGGTAGTAAATGTTCTGAAGATATTTGATATTGTATATGTAATGACCAATGGTAATTTCAGAACAGAAGTTATTGCTAATAGAATGTACAAAGAAATGTTCCAATATCGTAACTTCGGGCGAGCTAGTGCAATTGCAGTAGTATTATTTATATTAATTGTTCCAGTGATAATAGCCAATATTAAAAGAATGCGGGGGGAGCAAAATGAATGATAATAAATTAGCAAAAATCATAATCAATGTACTTCTTTTAACAATAATGTTCATTTGGATACTACCAACACTAGGCTTACTTATTACTTCTGTAAGACCAGCTTCAGAGGTAAGTTCTAGCGGGTGGTGGACAGTATTAAATAGTCCTTTAAAATTCACTCAATTTACCTTAGATAACTATCAAAAAGTTTTAAATGTGAATAATATGGATATAGCTTTCAGAAACAGTTTTATAATAGCAATTGTAGCTACTATTTTGCCAGTAGGAATAGCTTCTTTTGCTGCTTTTGGTTTAGCTAAATTACGTTTTAGAGGTAGAATGGTTATATATGGTATAATAGTGGGTTTATTAGTTATACCACTTCAAATGACCTTTATTCCAATCTTAAGAATATTTAACACTCTTAATATAAACGGTACATTTTTAGCAGTATGGATAGCACATACAGGCTATGGAATGCCTTTCGCAGTATTTATGTTATATAACTTCTTCTCCTCGCTACCAGATGACCTTTTTGAAGCTGCATATATTGACGGGGCTTCCATGTGGACAGTATATTATAAATTAGCCTTACCGCTATCAGTTCCAGCTTTAGCTTCTTTAATAATATTTCAGTTTCTTTGGACCTGGAACGATTTATTAGTCGCTTTAATATATCTTGGTGGTACTCAAGACGTGGCCCCAGTTACAATAAGGTTGGCAAACATGGTTGGTTCTTATGGACAAAACTGGCATGTTTTAACTGCTGGCGCATTCATCTCAATAGTAGTTCCACTAATTATGTTCTTCTCTTTACAAAGATATTTTGTAAAAGGAATTTTAGCAGGTTCAGTCAAAGGTTAAAGAGGGAGTATATATATGTTACCAGATAAAATAGATCTTATATTGAGAGATTTAAAAGAATTATCATATCAAAATCAATATGAATTAAAAAAATGGAAGGTCCAAGAAGTAAAGAAAAAAAACAAAAATAAATATGAATCAATTGAGAAAGAAAAAAAATTTCTTACCGGGAATAATAGTTTTTGGGATAATACCGGTAAGATTTTTTTCTTTTCAAATGAAATTAAGTTGCCTCAAAAATTGGATAATGAAAATCTTTATCTTCATTTAGATTTAGATGGTGAGTGCACATTATTTATAAATAATGAAGTTTACAGGGGAATTAACGAAAAAGATATAAAATTACCTGAAACTAACAATAATACCTATCATTTTAAAATTTTAGCTACCTATGATGTCCATCTATATGCTCGTCATCAAAGAATGTATGATAAACCCTATCCTCCTCACCTGTTCAGAAAAGCCTTCTTATTTAATAAAAACAAAAGAATTGAAAAATTGTATTTTTTAATATTAAATACTAAAAAAACTATTGATATTCTCGATTCAAAAGAACAAAAAACAAAATTAAAAGATATATTAGATTCTACCATAAATATTATAGATTTTTATACCACTCAACAACAAAAATTTATTAATTCTATAAATAATGCTTATCAATATTTAGAAGAGAAATTACAAAATATTAATTCCCTAAAAAATGGAAAAGTTCATTTGCTGGGACATTCACATTTAGATTTAGCTTTTAAATGGAGAATAACTGATTCTATAAGAAAATTGCAAAGAACCATTAGTACAACCTTAAACCTGATGGAGTCATATGAAAACTATTATTTTATTCAAAGTCAGGCCATATTATATGATTATCTAAAAAAATATTTCCCTAAATTATTTAAAGGTGTGTTAAAAAAATATAAGGAAAATAAGTTTTTAGTGGAAGGAGCTCTTTGGGTAGAATCAGATACTAATTTACCAAATGGTGAGTCACTGATTAGACAGATTTTATATGGGAAAAAATTTTATAAAAGTAATTTTAATAAAGATTCTAATATATGTTGGTTACCAGATTGTTTTGGGTTCAGTGCAATTTTACCACAAATTTTAAAAAAATCTAATATTAATTATTTTATAACAACTAAATTACAATGGAATGATACAAATGAATTTCCATATAATATATTTAATTGGGTAGGAATAGATGGAAGTAGTATATCTTCCTATCTTCTCTCAGATACTTATGGTGGAGAACTTGAACCTAAAAAGTTGAAAAACGCCTGGGAATCTAGAAAACAAGAAGACTTACCAGAAGTATTATCATTATATGGCTTTGGTGATGGAGGTGGAGGGAATAGTGAAGTTCAAATAAATAATTTAAAATCTCTAAAAAATATTCCTTTTCTTCCTGATATTAAAACTGGAGATATTGAAGAACATTTAAATACTATTTTCCAAAAAGAAAATCTCCCTAAATGGAAAGATGAATTATATTTAGAAAAACATCGTGGTACTTATACTAGTCAGGCTAAATTAAAATACTATAATAGACGTTTAGAATTTAAGCTTAGAAATATAGAACTATTTTATGTTTTAGCTAAACTTAACGGTTATAAAAATAAGATAGACTTTGAAAAGCATTGGAAAATTTTATTAAAAAATCAGTTTCATGATATATTAACTGGATCATGTGTAAGAGATGTATATAAAGATGCTATGAAAGATTATTTAAACCTTGAAACTGAATTACAGAATATTGAAAACAACGTTTTTAGATATTTTAATGATAATATCCTTGTTAATAATAATGAAATGTTAATTTTTAATCCTAATTCATTTCAATGGGATGATTTGATAAGTATAAACAAAAATAACATTAATCAAAATTATAATTCAATTAACATGAACGGTAAAATAGTTCCTTTACAAAAAGGTAATAAAAAAATATATTTTAAAGCAAATAATCTAAAACCATTAGAAGTAAATAAATTGAAACTTTTAAAAAATGATATTCAAAAATATGAAAACAACCTTAAATCAAAAAAATATAATTTGGAAAATAAATACTTAAACATTAAACTTAATAAAGCAGGAGAAATAATATCTATTTATGATAAAGAAAAGCAAATAGAATATATAGAAGAAAACAAGTCTGCTAATCAATTAATATTATATGATGATAAGTCTACTTACTTTGATGCCTGGGATATTTCTATCTCAGAAAAAGACAAGAGAATTATTAATAATTTAGAAGAAATCAAAGTAACTAATAATGGTCAATACTTCCATACGATAGTAATCAAAAGAAATTTTTATAGATCTTTTATTATTCAAAAAATAAGGCTCTATGAAAACAAAAGAAAAATTGACTTTATTACAGAAATAGATTGGCAAGAAAGACAAAAGTTATTAAAAACAACTTTTCCAATTAATATAAAAAATGCAACTGCTCTTTTTGATATATCTATGGGACATTTGGAAAGAGAAAATTATAAAGACAATTCTTGGGAGAAAGCTAAAACTGAAGTCCCCGCTCATAAATGGGTTAATATCAGTAATAAAAACAGGAGTATAAGTCTCTTAAACGATAGTAAATATGGACATGAAATTAATAAGAACATAATAAACCTCACTTTATTAAAAGGGGGAATTTACCCTGATCCTAAAGCTGATTTAGGCAAACACAGATTTACCTATTCATTATTATTAAACCCACAAAATATAAATATTGAAAATATCGACAAAGAAGCTATTAAATTAAATAATAAACCTTTAAAATTTGAAAAAACAAAAATTAACAACCACTCAACTAAAACACATTATTCACCATTTTTAAAATTTGAAAATGATAACGTTATTTTAGACAGTTTTAAACCTGCAGAAGATAATAATGGATACATTCTTAGAATTCATGAACATTTAGGTAAAAATGGCAATATAAAAATAACCTTCAAAAAAGAAATTAAAAAAATATTTGAAACAAATTTATTAGAAGTAAACCAAAAACAAATTGATATAAATAATGATCAGATCACCGATAATATATCCGCTTTTGAAATCAAAACTTATAGAATAATTTTATAAGTAATAAAAAAGGCCCCCAAGATTTGGGAGCCTTTTTTATTTATATATTTATGCATGTTTTTTTATTTTATCATTAACACTGTAAGTTTTCCTATCTTTATATTCCTCCTGTTTACCATCATTCCACTCTGATACTGGAGAAAGATAACCAACTACTCTTGAATATACTTCGCATTTTTGTTTTTTACTCATTTTATTTCCCCCTTTAATTTCTAATTTGGACTTCTACGTTTTCTTCTTTAAAAATATTTTTAAATTCATTTAGTTCTTCTTCAGAATACCTTCTTTTACTTTTAAAATCAGGATTATTAACTTTATTGGGCCGAAAATTTTGAATGTAAAATTTATCAACCCCTGAAACTCTTTTGGCGATTTTTTTCATTATATTGTTATCATGCATTCCTGGCACTACTGTTGTTCTCATTTCAGTAATAATATTGTTAGATTTTTTTAATAACTCTATACTTCTATCTATATTTTTAATTATAGCCTTATTTAATTTTATTCCACAAAACTTGTCATATTCCTTTATTGGCCCCTTTATATCCATTGCAATATAGTCTATTAAATTATTTTCAACAATTTTCTTCAGTAAATTATAATTTGTCCCGTTTGTATCTAACTTAATTAATAAACCATATTCTTTTATCTTTACTAAAAGATCATAGATAGACTCCTGTATTAAAGGTTCACCACCCGTAATAACAACTCCATCTATCAATCCAGACCTTTTATCTAAAAACTCCCATAAATTATCTAAATTTAAATACTCATTTTCATTAGTTTCAGATATCAATTCCGGATTATGACAATAGGGACAGTTCATATTACACCCTTGAGTAAATAAAACAGTAGCTATATTATCAGGATAATCTATTAAAGATGTCTTCTGAATACCAGATATTTTTATATTATTCACTTTGTTTAGCCCTTTCTTCTGCTTCACATTTTGGACAATAATGATGTTCACCTGCTAGATAACCATGAACAGGACAAATACTAAAGGTAGGAGTAATTGTATAATATGGTAATTTGAAGTTTGCAGCAATTCTCCTAACCAGTTTTTTAGTACTTTCAGTACCATTTAATCTTTCTCCTAAAAATCCATGGAAAACTGTGTTATGAATAAATACTAATGTATTTTTACCAGCTAAATAATTATGGTGTTTTTCAGTTGTTAAATCATAGAATTGATTATCTTCAACACTTACCTTGTTAGTTTCTAAAACCTTAGTAACAGCAAATTGTTGTTTCTTTCGTTGCTTAGTCTCTTTGCTATTATCCAGATTTAATTGTACTAAAATCTTCTCATCAAAATTAATTTTGAAAACTTTTTGAGTATCAGCATTATTTTTTATAGTTTTGTAAACTACTATACCAGCCTTACTACATATTTCTAAAATATCATCAGCTAATTTTTCAGACTTAGTAAGGTATTCAATAACTTTATTATCAGAACTTTCTATTTCTAGTAAGCCAGATAAAAAGCTATATACATTATCTTGTGTTATTTGATCTTTAACTTTTTCTGAAATGCTGTCTTTATTAACCTTGTCTTTTAGATTAATATTATAACGG
>JAIPEX010000132.1 GCA_021736945.1 Halanaerobiales bacterium
TTATTATATATCTAATCTTTTTGTTTTTATCCATTGCTAAAAATCCCCAGAAAAAGCACTGCATCATGGAAAAGAAGATGATTATATAGAGAACTAAAACAGCTAAAACTAGCATAAGTAAGCTGTCAGCACCTTTTCTCAGAAAAAAGATTAAATCAAGTATTAATAGTATGTATATAAAAAAGGTAAAGAGAAAACCTAAAAGGCCTCTCTTGAAATTTTCTTTGATATAAATAAAATAGCTTTTTATAGAAAAATCTTCATAATTTATATAATCTATTCCGACCACAAGTCCCGCCATAAAAAGAGGACCCAAAAAGACCAATGGTACAATCAATAAAGGATAAAACCCATTCAGCAGCCCAGAATAGCCAATAAAAACTACAGCAGTAGATAACATAAACCAGATAATATTAAGGATCGCAAATTTAAATAATTTATCATATGTTTGTGAGGTTGAATCCTTTAGAACTTGCCAAATTTTCACTATAAAGCCCCCTATAATCGTTAAAAATTCAAATTTATTATATCACTAATAAATTTTAATGTAAAGAAAAGGAAAAGCCCCGACAATGGGGCTTATAAAGTCTAATTTATTAAAGTTTTTTTAATTATCTTTGTTTAATCATCACTAACTCTTTTTTCATGAATTGGTCGTGATTTTTCTTCCCAACGTTCTGCTAATTCTTCAAGATCTTTTCCAACCTCTTCTGAGACCACATCTTCAGCACCCTCATGTGTAGGCTCAGCTCCTGATTCTTTTACTATTTCTCGTAAAGCAGGATTATTATCAATTATAGGACATGGTCTTAGTGAATTGTCATTAAAGGGTTGTCTTTTCTGATATTCTTTAAATAATGGATTATTTAAAGCTTCTTTTAAGGAAATATCCTTTATGTTATCAGTAGAAAAGTGGACAAAAGCACATGGTTCTACATCACCAGTTGCATTTATATGGAAATACCTTCTACCTCCGGCAATACAACCTCCACTATAGGTCCCATCATTCCAAAAATCTATTGAAAAGAGTGGTTTGTTTGATCTAAGTTCATTTATTCTATCTGCCATAAATGCTCTCTGTTCAGGAGTTAACATCATATCTAAGTTAGGATCTTTTCCAATCGGCATATAGTGGAAAATCCAACTATAGGCAACCCCTTTTTCAATTAACATATCGTAAAATTCATCTGTTTCAAAAAGATCATATACATTTTCTCTTGTTGCAGTTAAACTTGTACCAAATACTATTCCTCGTTCTCTTAGGCGATCCATTGTTTCCATAATTTTATCAAAAACGCCTTCACCTCTCCGCTGATCAGTCTGTTCCTTAAAACCTTCTAAACTAATAGCAGGAGTAATATTACCTAACTCTACCATTTTATCAGCCATTTCATCATCAATTAAAGTTCCATTGGTATACATCATAAAACCAACATCAGGATGTTTTTCAACCAATTCTAATAACCGGGGATATACGGTTGGCTCTCCTCCGGAAAAGATAATAAAATAAATACCCAATTCTTTTGCTTCCTCAATTATACGGTCCATTGTATCAAATCCTAGAGTATCACTCTTATCATATTTTCCAGCCCAGCATCCTTCACAGTTGAGATTACAAGCACTGGTAGGATCCATTAAAATAGCCCAGGGAATGCCAAAACCTAATTCCTCTGACTTCTTTTGTTGATAAGGTAAACCTAACAGAGCTGAATTAACAAAGAAATTCATTAAAAGCCCCTCTATGTAATTAGGGTGTATATCATCTAATTTTTTTAAATAATCTTTAATGATGTCATTTTTCTTGTACTGTTCCCTAATAACTTCAATTTGTCTATGGTTTTTATCTCGACTGGCCAACTTATCAGCGAGATTTAAAATTTTAAGAAAGTTATTCTCCGGATCTTTTTTAACATAGTCTAAAGCTTTCTCCACCAATTTGTCTGCAGCAAATTTTTTTGCAAAATTAAAATTACTCAACTTAATCCCTCCTAAATAATGTATTATGATACTGACTAGTCAGTTTTATGTTTATCTGTTAATAATTATATCACTTTTTTTACTGAACTTCAATTCATTATTAACTTTTCAAGTATCACTGCTACTCCATCATTCTCATTATGGGGTGCCACTAGATCTGCATTCTCTTTTATTTTTTCTGGAGCATTTTCCATTGCTATCCCAGTACCTGCATATGAAAGCATTTCAATATCATTATAACTATCACCAATTGCAATTATTTCATCTTTATCTATACCTTTTTCTCTAATTAGCTTTTGGAGGGTTTTGCCTTTATTTACACCCTTAGCACCTATTTCTATAAAATAACTTTTAGATTCAGTTACATTTATTATATCACCATATTTTTCATCTAGATACTTTTGATAATATAAGTGCAGTTTGGGATCATCTTCAATGATAAGTAATTTGGTGGGATCAACTATTTCTAGTTCAGACAAATCGTTTACTTTTACAGCTTTTATACCTGAAATTTCTTCATATCTTTTTGTATATTCATTATCCTTATCTACATATAACTTATCATCTTGATACAAGTTTAGATGTAGACCTTCATCTTTAATATCTTTTATAATTTTTTTTGCATGTTCTTTATTAATAGGTTTATGGTATATAGTATTATCAGTCTCTACATCTTTTACCATAGCTCCATTATAAACTATTGCAGAGTTCTTAAGTGCTAACTCTTTTAAAAAAGGTTTGGCTGAGATGTACATTCTTCCGGTTGCTATAATAACCTCTATACCTTTAGACCTGACTTTTTGAACTATTTCCTTATTTCTTTCACTAATTTTGTGCTCATTATTTAAAAGAGTATTATCTAAATCAATTACAACTAATTTATACAATTTATATTTCTCCTGTTCTTTTCCGAGTATATGTACGTATTGAGGGGGAACCCCCTCAATAACGTAAACTTTCTAATATAATTTTAATTGATTCTCATTTAATTTTCAACAATTTAGCCGGAAAATTTAGCTGATAATTTATATACCTTTTCTTGTAATTCACTTAAGGCTTTTTCATTATCGATATTTTTTAGACCTTCAAATATATATTCTCCAATTAATTCCATCTCTTCTTCCTTCATCCCGCGGGTAGTAACAGCTGGAGTTCCAATTCTAATTCCACTAGTAACAAATGGACTTCTAGTTTCAAATGGAATAGTATTTTTATTGACAGTTATTCCTACACTATTTAATACTTTTTCTGCTTCTTTTCCAGTTATATCAGTATTATTTAAGTCCACTAGCATTAGATGGTTATCAGTACCACCTGAAACGAGTCTTAAACCATAACTTTGCAATTTCTTGGCAAGAGCATGAGCATTATCTATGATTTGTTTTTGATATTCTTTAAATTCATCTGTCATAACTTCTTTAAAACCAACTGCTTTAGCAGCAATAATATGCATTAATGGTCCACCCTGGATTCCGGGGAAAATTGCTTTATCAATATCTTTAGCATGTTCTTCTTTACATAGAATTAATCCACCTCTAGTACCTCTGAGTGTTTTATGGGTAGTAGTAGTTACAAAATCTGCATATTCAACAGGGTTAGGATGGTATCCTGCTGCCACTAAGCCGGCAATATGAGCCATATCAACCATCAAATAGGCACCAACTTGATCTGCAATTTGTTTGAACCTTTTAAAATTAATTACTCTTGGATAAGCGCTAGCTCCAGCAACAATTAGTGTTGGTTCATATTTTTTAGCAAGTTTTTCTACCTGATCGTAATCAATTATTTCTTCCTCTTTTGTAACTCCATAATGGACAAAGTCAAAGTATTTACCTGACATATTTACAGGGTTTCCATGAGTAAGATGTCCACCATGAGTTAAATCCATTGCTAATATGGTGTCACCTAAAGGAACTTTGGCAAAATATACTGCCTGATTAGCTTGAGAACCGGAATGTGGTTGAACATTAGCATGTTCGGCACCAAAAATTTCTTTAGCTCTATCAATAGCTAAATCTTCTACTTTATCTACTTCTTCACAACCGCCATAATATCTTTTATGAGGATAACCTTCAGCATATTTATTAGTCAAAACTGATCCGGCTGCCTCTAAGACTGCTTCACTGACAAAATTTTCAGAAGCAATTAATTCAATATGTTTAGCCTGTCTTTCTTCTTCTTTTTCGATAAATTCTGCAATTTTAGGGTCTACTTCTTTAATTGAACTCAAAATATATCAACTCCTTAGTGATTATAGATAAAACTAACCTCTATTACATTTATTTATTCTCTATGTATGAATTAAATCCTGCTTCATTATTTAATATGATTAAATCATATTTTAATTAATTAAATTATAATTAATTAAATGATATAATAAAAACCGGAGCTACAAAACTGCGCTCCGGCGTATATTGAAAAATTTATGTTTTTATTCAGGGCTAATAGCGTCAACAGGACACACTTCAGCACAAGCCGCACAATCAATACAGAGGTCAGCATCGATTACATATTGAGTATCACCTTCACTGATAGCATCTACGGGGCATTCAGGTTCACATGCTCCACACATAATACATTCATCTGAAATAACATATGCCATAACTAAACTTCACCTCCTTGAATATGTATAAAAATTATTTAATTTATTACTTTTAAAATTATTATATAGATACTTCTGTTAATTGTCAAAAAGTATTAATTAGAAGCAAAAATATATTTATACATATTTTCATTATTAACATCATGTGAAAAGAAATTAATCTGATCATCAGAATTTTTATTAATAATTTCTATATCGCTTTGATTAAGTAAAACTTTTTTATTAGAATTTTTATCTACAATATCCATTATTTTATTGTACTTCAATTGTTCAACATCTAAGTCATTTAATTTGTTATAAATTTGGCTTAAATTATTTTCATCATTGTAATATATTAATAAATTTAGTGAACGGGTTGAAACAAAGATAATTTTACCAATTTTACTAACTGGTTTAAGCTGGGTACTCATTCTGATCAGCTCTTTCATATTCAGCCTGGTTGGAAAAAAGTTCAACCAATTTTTTCGTAACAATAGCCTTATTTAAATTTGCAGGCCCACCAGCACAACCACCCTGACAAGCCATTCCTTCCATAAAGTCTATCTCTTTTTCCTTCGAAATAATATCATTTAATAATTTTTGGCATTCATCCAGCCCGTTTCCCTTGACTGTTTTTATATCATTTTCAGTAAGTTCATGCATTACTTTTGAAAGGCCTCCGCTAAATGCAAATTGGCGCCCATGGCGTGAAGAATCTTTCATACCTTCTTTTTTATCATAAGATGCTAGATTCATATTTGCTGCTACCATTATACACATCAATTCTTCAAAAGTAAGAACATGATCAACAGATTCATACTTACAAGATTCAGCCTTCTTTGAAATACATGGACCAATAAATACCGTTTTATTCCCTGTATCATCTTTAACTTTCTCAGCTATTTTAACCATTGGTGAAACTGTTTGAGAAACCTTTGGCTTTAACTTTTCAAAATGTTTTTCAACAGTTCTTTTAAAGGAAGGACAACAGGAACTCAGTAAAAAATCATCTTCCATAATCTTTTCTTTTAATTCCTTACTTTCCTCTACGGCAACTAGATCTGCTCCCAATCCTACTTCAATAACTTCATCAAAGCCAATTTCTTTTAATGCACTTTTTATAGTTTCAGGCTTAACTTTTGCACCAAACTGTCCAACAAAAGATGGGGCTAATAAAGCTGTGAGCTTTTGCTTATCATTTTTAATCGATCTACATACATTAACTATTTCTGTACTATCACTTATCGCTCCAAAAGGACAAGCTCTAATACAGCTTCCGCAGTCGACGCATTTATCATAATCAATCTTAGCCTTGCGTTCGCTATTT